>JACPCT010000329.1 GCA_016184445.1 Candidatus Tectimicrobiota bacterium
CCGCTCGGGAAAGTCGAGCCGGAAGTGGGCCCCCCGGCTTTCCTCCCGCCGGAGGCTGGCGGTGGCCAGCAGACGCCCCAGGAGGGCCAAGTTGCGGACGGAGAGGGCGCTCTCCAGCTCCTGCCCCCGCGCCTTGTCCGAGGCACGGGCCTCGTCCGCCAGCCGCATCCGGGGCATCTCCTCCCGCTCGATGCGTTCGTACTCGGACAGAGCGTCGGTACACCCCTTGGCGTCCCGGATGGTACACAGCTTCTCGTGGGCCAGCATCCGGCATCGCAGACGCACGCCAGCCTGGAGCGGGCCCTCGCGGCGCCCGATGAGCTCCTCCACCCATCCGCGCTCGGCATCCGGGATGGCGACCCGCCCGAGGGCCTGTCCGCCCCGGCCTTTGGCCTGGGCCCCGGCGGCCTGACCGGCCCTGCGCCCGAACACGAGAGCGGCCGAGAGGGCGGAGCCCCCGATGCGGTTCCCCCCGTGTATCCCCCCCGCCGTCTCCCCCGCCGCCCAGAGGCCCGGCACGGGGGTGCGGCCGTCCACGTCGATCTGGAGGCCGCCCAGCCAGGTGTGGCTGCCGGGGGCGACCTCGAGGGGGGTCTTCGTGATGTCGATCCCGCGCGAGAGGCAGGTCTTATAGACGTGGGGGATCTGCTTCAGGATGGTCTCCAGGGGCACCCGGGTGGCGTCCATGAAGATGCCCCCGGTCTTCCCGGCCCGGCCCGCGTGGATCTCCTGGGCCATGGCCAGGATGACCTCGCTGCGGGTGCTATGCTCGGCGGTCTCGGGGAAGTAGCGCTTGAGGAAGATCTCCCCGCCACGGTTGCGGAAGACCGCGCCGGCGTTGATGAAGCCGGTCGGATGCGGGGCGAAACCGAAGAGCTCCTCGGGCGCGCAGCACATCGCCTGGAAGTCGATCATCTCGATCCCCAGCAGCGGCGCCCCCGCCCGGAAGCCCAGGACGTAGCCGTCCCCGGTCACCTGGGGCGGGTTGTCGTTCACGTAAAAGAGGCCGCTCCCCCCGCCCGTGCAAAGGATGACCTCCCGGGCCGCGTAGCCCGCCAGCCTGCCCCGCGAGTAGTCCACCCCCCAGGCGCCCGTCACCCGCCCATCCTCGGTCACGAGGTCCATCACGGCCGTGTGGGGGTGCTGGACGATCCGGGCGTCCGCCCGGAGCCGCTTGGAGAGCACCTTGGTCACCATGTTGCCGGTGGTGTCATAGTGGTGCAGGGCGCGGGGGAAGGTGTGGCTGGGGAACATCTTGAGGTCGAGCTGCCCCTTCGCGTTCCGGATGAACTCGGCTCCCCAGCTCTCCAGGTCCTTCACCACCTCGATGATGCCGTGGACCCAGGTGCGGGCCAGCTCGGGGTCGATCAACTCGCCCCCGTGCCCGAGAATCTCCTTGAGGTGGAGCTCCGGGCTGTCCCCGGGCGCCAGGGCGGCGGCGAACCCCCCCCGGGCGACGGTGGTCGTCCCGCTGGTGGCGCGGCCCTTGGTCACCTGGACGACCCGCACCCCCGCCTCGGCGCACTCGAAGGCGGCCAGGGTGCCCGCCGCCCCCCCGCCCACGACGAGGACGTCCGTCTCGTGATGCACCACGGGGATGCTCACCGAGCTCTCCTCTGCCACTCAGGCCCCGCCGCGCGCCATGGCCAGGAAGGCGCAGGCGCAGGCGTCGGCGAAGGCCGGGTCGTTGATGTGCAGGTCCAGCTCCTCCACCCGTCCCTTCTTGAGGTGCGCCCGGAGGGAGCGGGCGAAAGCGGCGTCCGCCTCGGGCTGGAGCCAGGGCCCCACGGGCCGCCCCTCCAGGTCGTGGGCCGTCCGCTTGGTGTGCTCGCTGTAGCCCCGCTTGGGGATGAGCACCGCCACCGGCCCCCGCGCCCCGTTCAGCCGCTCGGCCACCATCCGCCCCAGGACCTCGAACTCCTCCGCGCTCGTCCGCATGAGGAGGTTCTGAGGGTTGTACTGGAAAAACGCCCTCCCCCGGTAGGCCTCGGGCACCTGCCCGGCCCAGAAGTTCGCGTGGTCGAGGGCGCCCGGCACCACCACCTGGGGGATGCCCGCCTCCCCCGCCCCCCGGAGCCGGCCGTCCCCGGCGCTGTACACCCCGGCCACCAGCAGGTCGGTGAGCTCGTGGGTGGTCACGTCCACCACCCCGGCCAGCTCCCCCAGCCGGGCGAGGGACTCCAGCGCCCGGCCCCCCGGCCCCGAGGCGTGGAACAGGATGACCTCGAAGCCCGCCTCCCGGAGCCTCGTCTCCACCCGGGAGACGCAGGCCGCCGTCCCCCCGAAGGAGGAGACGCCGATGAGCGGAGCCGCCTTCGCCCCCGCCCGGCCCCGGTCCATCCAGCCCCGGGCCATCGCGGCCGCGGCCCGGGCCGCGCTCTCGATGACGGCCCGGGTGATCCGGTTCAGGGAGAGATCGCCTATAGAGGGGAACATGGCGATGTCACTCTCGCCCACGAACCACTGCACCGCCGCCGTAGCCGCCACCGGGCTGACCATGACCTTAGGCAGCA
>JACPCT010000330.1 GCA_016184445.1 Candidatus Tectimicrobiota bacterium
CCGGCCCGCCTTCCGCCCCAGGTGGCCCGCCCGCACCATCTTGCGCAGGAGGAAATTGGGCCGGTAGCGCGGATCCCCAAGCTCGCGGAAGAGGGTCTCGGTCTTGGCGAGGTGGATGTCCACCCCGATGAGGTCGATCAGCTCGAGCGGCCCCATCGGGAGGCCGGCCCCGAGCTTCATGGCCTTATCTATATCTTCCGCCGAAGCGAGGCCCTGGGCGTAGACCTCGACCGCCTCGTTCAGGAGGCCCGCCAGGATGCGGCTGCCGATCCCCGCCGGGCTGTCGAAGCGGGCCAGGACGGGCTCCTTGCCCAGCCGCCGGGCGAGGGCCTTGGCCGCCTCCACCGTCTCAACGCTCGTGGCGAGGCCCGGCATGATCTCGACCAGCTTCATCACGAGGGGCGGGTTGAAGAAGTGCACCCCCACCACCTTCTCCGGGCGGGCGGTGGCGGCGGCCATCCCGGTGATGGAGAGGGAGGTCGTGTTCGAGGCGAAGATGGCGTGCGGGGGCGCCAGCTCGTCCAGCTCGCCCAAGACCCTCCGCTTCACCTCCATGTCCTCGAAGACCGCCTCGACCACGACGTCCGCGTCCCCGGCCCCGGCGCAGCCGCTCCCGCGCGCGATGCGGCCGAGGATGGCGTCCTTCTCCCCCGCCCCGATCTTCCCCTGCTCCACCCGCCTGGCGAGGCGGCCCTCCAGCCCGGCCACGGCCCCGGCCACCAGGTCCTCGCTCCGGTCGGTCAGGAGGACGGGAATCCCGTTCTGGGCGAAGAGCTGGGCGATCCCCGCCCCCATCGTCCCCGCCCCGACCACCATCGCCCTGCGGATGTCCATATTCACCTCAAGGACAGGCACCGCGAGGATGTCATGCTGAGCGGAGCGAAGCATCTCGGTTCATTCAATTCAAAAGCCACGCCGAGATTCTTCGGCCCTATGGGCCTCCCTGGCCGCCCCCGATGCAGGCGCTCACCACGGCGAGCTCCTCCCCCCGCTGCCGGAGGGCGCTCAGCGCGGTGGCGATGAGCTTCGCCCCCGTCGCCCCGACGGGGTGGCCCAGGGCGATGGCCCCGCCGTGCACGTTGAGCTTCCGGCGGTCCCACTTGAGCTCGCGCCCGCAGGCGATGACCTGGGCCGCGAAGGCCTCGTTCACCTCGATGAGGTCCATGTCCGGGAGCGTGAGGCCCGCGCGATCGAGGGCCTTGGGGATGGCCGTCACCGGGCCCAGCCCCATGTGCTTGGGCTCGACGCCCGTCGAGGCGTAGCCGCGCAGGATGGCGATGGGCCGGGCGCCGAGCGCCTCCGCCCGCTCGCGCGAGGCCACCACGAGGGCCGCCGCCGCGTCCGCCTGGCAGCAGGAGTTCCCCGCCGTCACCGAGCCCTCCTTATCCCGCCGTCACCGAGCCCTCCTTATTGAAGACGGGCTTGAGCTTGCCGAGCTTCTCCAGCGAGAGGCCCTCGCGCGGGGTCTCGTCCGCCCCGAAGGCCTCCGCCCCGCCCTTCTTGCCCGGGAGCTCGACCGCCGCCGTCTCCTCCTCGAAGCGGCCCCCCTTGAGGGCCGCGACGGCCTTCTCCTGGCTCTCCAGGGCGAAGGCGTCCTGCTCCCCGCGGGTCACGTTGTAGCGCTCGGCGAGGTTCTCCGCCGTCACGCCCATGAGCTGGCCCGCGAGCGGGCACATGTAGCCGTCCTTGTAGATGAGGTCCAGGAACTCGGCGTGGCCGAAGCGCACCCCCCAGCGGGCCCCGGGCTGGATGTAGGGCACGTTGCTCGTGCTCTCCGTCCCCCCGGCGAGCACCACCTCGGCGTCCCCGGCCCGGATGGCCTGGGCCGCCAGCGCCGCCGCCTTCAAGCTCGACCCGCACCGCTTGTTCACCGTGAAAGCGGGCACCTCCTGGGGGAGCCCCGCCCCGACCGAGACGAGGCGCGCGGTGTTGGGGCCCACCCCCGCCTGCCAGCCGTTGCCGAAGACGGCCTCGTCGAAATGCTCGGGGGCGACGCCCGCGCGGCGGATGGCCTCCCGGGCCGCGATGACCCCCAGCTGGGGGGCGGTCAGGTCTTTCAGCGCGCCGCCAAAGCCCCCGGCGGCCGTGCGGACGCTGCTGAGGATGACGACCTCTCGCATGGGCGCTCACCTCTCGGGGATGCGAAGGGGAAAATGCGATTCTTCACTGGCCTTATGGCACACCGGCCGGGGGAGGGGCAAGGCGACAGAGGGTTGTCCCGGCAACCTATCGGGGAATCACCGGGCGGGTTCCTCGGAAACGGGCATCCCAAGCTCCCCGGCGAGCCGCTCAGACCGTTCCACATATTTTGGAATGCGCAGCGCCATGAAAAGGGAACGGGCCTCCTTAAGGTGAGCCGCCACGGCTTCACGCTTCCCCTGGGCGTGGGCGAGGGAGGCCAGGAAGAGGTGGGTGCGCCCCTGCTCGAAGCGCGCCTGGATCGAGTCGAGGGCCTGGAGGGCCTCGGTAAGATACCTCTCCGCCTCCGCGAGGGCGCCTTCGCCCTGGGCGACTCGTCCCAGGACCTGATGGGACCATCCGATCCCCCACGCATACTTGAGGTCCGTAGAGATCTCCAGCGTCTGGCCCGCCACCTCCCGGGCCTTGTCCAGCTGTCCGTCAAGGAGATAGGCCTCACCCAGCAGGGCCTTATACCAAGCGTGCCACTGCCGGGAACGGACCTTGCTGGCCAGCTCGACGGCCTGCTCCAGGGCGGGGACCGCGCGGGCGACCTCTCCTGCCTCCGCATAAGCCTTGCCCAGGCACGCCAGGGAAAAAGCGGTTTCGAAAGCATCCGGCGAGATCTCAAGGGCCCGTTCGCACGTCTCGACCCCCGCCTCCCAGTCTCCCCGGGTGGCGCAGGTGAGGCCCGCCATCTGTGCCCCGTTGGCCCGGGCGCGGCGGCTGCCCGTGGCCTCTCCGAGGGCGTCGAGGCGGGCCGCAGCATCCAGGGCCGAGTCAAAATCCCCGACGTAATAGCAGGAGTAGCTCAGGGCGAACAGGGCCTGGCTGAGCCAGAAGCGGTCCTCCGTCCGCTCCAGCAACGACACGGCCTGCCGGCCGTGGGCGACTGCTTCATCCATCGGCCGCCCCGAATAGGTGCATTCCACGCAAAGGGCGCGGTGGACCCTCCCCATGAGGGCCTCATCCCCGGCCCGCGTTGCCTCTCGGAGGCTTCTGCTCAAATTCTCGGCCGCCTCCGCCCGGTGCCCAAGCCAGGCATGGGCCCAGCCCAGCCAGAAATAATACCGGCCGGTGAAGGAGGGGTCCCGGAGCCGCTCGACGCGCTCCTGGTGCGGGAGCAGAAGGTCGAGGATCTCCTGCCGCCGGCCCAGGAAATGGAGGGACTCCGCCCGGCGAACGACCAGATCCAGGAGGCGGCGCTCTCGCCCATCGGCCGGGAGCCGCTCCGCGTGGTCGAGAGCTTCCCCAAGAGCCGCGACGGCCTCCGCGTGGGCGTATGCGCTCGCCGCCTTCTCGGCGGAGCGCGCCAGATACTCGACCGCCTTGGCCGGCTCCTCCGCCCTTGAGAAGTGATGGGCGAGGACCTCATACTGCTCGGCCAGCCGCCCCGCGTAGAGCTCCTCGATGGCCATGCCGATCAGGCGATGAAGCTCCCTCCGCCTCTGGAGGAGAAGGGAGTTATACGCCACATCATGGGTGAGGGCGTGCTTGAACATG
>JACPCT010000331.1 GCA_016184445.1 Candidatus Tectimicrobiota bacterium
CCGGCACCTTCGCCCAAAACGCCGTCCTCGCCCTCGCCATCGCCGCCGTCACCCTGACCGCCTACCTGGCGCTGCGCTGGTCCATCGCCCTCTCGCGCTTCATGGGCACCCTGGGCGCGCGGGTGCTGGAGAGGCTCGTAGGCCTCCTCCTCACCGCCCTGGCCGTCCAGTTCATCCTGAACGGGGTGGGGGCGCTGATGAGGGGGGGGTGAGGGCGCGCCCGCCGCGCCCTGTGGTAGGGTAAGGACGCCCGCAACGCCCTGATGAGGCGCGCCCATGCCCCGCTTCCCCCGCAGGCCCCCCCCTCCCAGCGCCGGAGGCGCGTCCCAGGGCGGGCTGTTCGGGCGGAAAACCCTCACCGGCACGGTCGAGCGCATCCGCTTCAGGGCCGAGGACACGGGCTACACCGTCCTGGTCATCCAGCCCGAGGAGGGCGAGGCGGCCGTGGTGGCGGTGGGCCACCTGGGCGCCCTGCGCGAGGGCGAGCGCGTGCGCTTCGAGGGGGAGTGGAAGGACCACCCCCGCTTCGGGCGCCAGTTCCAGGTGACGGTGGCCCAGCCCATCGCCCCCGCGACGGCCGAGGGGATCGAGAAGTTCCTCGCGGCGGGGCCCGTCAAGCACATCGGGCCCGCCATGGCCAGGCGCATCGTGGAGCGCTTCGGGGAGCGGACGCTGGAGGTCTTCGACAAGGAGCCCCAGCGCCTCCTGGAGATCCCGGGACTCGGCGAGAAGAGGCTGGCCGAGGCCGTCGAGAGCTGGCGCAGCCACGGCGAGGCCCGGGAGGTGATGCTCTTCCTCCAGCAGCACGGCCTCTCCCTCCACCTGGCGGAGAAGATCTTCCGGGCCTACGGCGCCCAGGCCATCCCCATCCTGCGCGAGAACCCCTACCGCCTCGCCACCGACATCTTCGGGGTGGGCTTCCGCACCGCCGACCGGGTGGCCCAGCAGATCGGCTTCCCGGCGGACTCCCCCGCCCGCTCCGCGGCGGGGGCGCTCTACCTGCTCCAGCAGATGGCCGAGCGTGACGGCCACGTCTTCGCCCCCTGGGCCTCCTCCCGGCCGCGCGCGACGAGGCGCGCCTCGAGGCCGCCCTGCGCGGGCTGGGGGTCTCGGGGGAGAACCTGCGCGATCGCCTGCGGCGCCTCGCCCAAAGGGCCCTCGAGGGGGGCCAGGCCACGGGCGATCAGGCCCGGGCCATCGAGGACGCCCTCGCCGAGAAGGCCCTCGTCGTGACCGGAGGGCCGGGGACGGGCAAGACCACCATCGTCAGCGCCGTGACGAGGCTCTACGGCCAGCTCGGCCTCCAGGTGCTCCTCGCCGCCCCGACCGGGCGGGCGGCCAAGCGCCTCGCCGAGGTGACGGGCCACGCGGCGAGCACCATCCACCGCCTGCTGGAGTACAGCTGGGTGCAGGGCGGCTTCGCGCGGAACGCCTCCACCCCCCTGGCGGCGGACGCCGTGGTGATCGACGAGGCCTCGATGCTGGACGTCCACCTGGCGGCGCACCTGCTGCGCGCGGTGCCGGACGCGGCCACCTTCGTCCTCGTCGGGGACGTGGACCAGCTCCCCTCGGTGGGGCCGGGGAACGTGCTCCGGGACGTGATCGAGTCGGGCGGGGTGCCGGTGGTGCGGCTCCGGGAGGTGTTCCGCCAGGCGAAGGAGAGCCTCATCGTCGAGAATGCCCACCGGGTGAACGGCGGGGAGATGCCGCGCGAGGCCGGGGAGGGCCGCGAGGGGGCGGACTTCTTCTTCATCGAGGAGGCGGACCCGGCCCGCTGCGCCGACCTCATCGTGGAGCTCTGCCGGGAGCGCATCCCCCGCCGCTTCAAGCTCGACCCCATCCAGGACATCCAGGTGCTCTCCCCCATGCAGCGCGGGGTGCTGGGGGTGCAGAACCTGAACGAGCGCCTCCAGGAGGCCCTCAACCCGCCGGACGGGGGGCCCATGCTCCCCATCGGGGGGCGCGCCTTCCGGCGCGGGGACAAGCTCATCCAGATCCGCAACAACTACGAGAAGAACGTCTTCAACGGTGACATCGGGGTGGTGGAGCGGGTGGACCCGGGCGAGGGGGCGCTCTGGGCCGCCTTCGACGGGGAGACGGTGGAGTACACGGCGGGGAGCCTGGACGAGGTGGTCCACGCCTTCGCGGTGACCGTCCACAAGAGCCAGGGGAGCGAGTACCCGGCGGTGGTGGTGCCGCTCCACACCCAGCACTTCCCCATGCTCCAGCGGAACCTGGTCTACACCGCCCTGACCCGCGCCCGGCGGCTGGCGGTGTTCGTGGGCACCAAGAAGGCGCTGGCCATCGCCGTCAAGAACGCCCGGGTCAGGCGCCGCTGGAGCCGCCTCGCCGAGCGGATCAGGGCGGGAGCGGGGCTGCCCGCCCTCGCGCGGGATGAGACCATCCCGGCGGAGACGGGCGAGGACGGGGCGATCTAGCGGGGAGCGGGGAGCAACCATGTTCTCCCCGTATGATTTGCAGGGGCGACCGGCCGGTCGCCCCTACGGATGTATCAGCCAGATAAGACTTGCGGGAGCGGGAAGCTAGCCGAAGAAATACTCCAGCACCCGGAAGATGAGCATGGTGGCCCCCGCCGCGAAGGGGAGGGTCAGCACCCACGACCAGACGATGTTCCGGATGACCCGCAGGTTCAGGGCCCCCATCCCGCGCGCCATCCCCACCCCGATGACCGCCCCGACGACGGTGTGGGAGGTCGAGATGGGCAGCCCCATCTGGGAGCAGACGAGGACCGTGACCGCGGCGCCGAACTGGGCGGCGAAGCCGTTCGGCGGGTTGATCTCGGTGATCCTCCCCCCGATGGTGGCGATGACCTTCTTCCCGTAGGTGGCGAGCCCCCCCACGATCCCCACCCCGCCGAGCCCGAGCACCCACCAGGGGACGGTCACCTTGGCCGTGGGCACCGTGCCCGAGCGGTAGATGTCCAACACGGCGGCGAGCGGGCCCACGGCGTTGCCTACGTCGTTCGCCCCGTGGGCGAAGGCCACGTAGCCCGCCGTGGCCACCATGAGGAAGCTGAAGAAACGGTTCGTCAGGTCCCCCCTCCGGGCCGGGTTTCCCGCCCCCAGCCAGCGGCGGGTGATCAGGGCGATGGCCCCCCCGAGGAGGGCGCCGAGGAGCAGCACGGTCCAAAAGTTCACCGGCAGCCTCAGGTTCTTCATGCCCTTGAAGACGAAGGACTGGAGGAGCACCACCACGACGACGAAGAGGATGAAGGGGGCGTAGCGCCGGGTGGCCTCGTCCTGGTCGCGGACGGCGAGGATCTTGTCCCGGATGAAGTAGTAGATCCCGAAGCTCAGGAGGCCGCCCGCCACGGGCGAGACGAACCAGCTCGCGACGATCCCGGCCAGCGTCCCGAGATAAAGCCCTTCGACCCCGCGCGCGACCAGCCCGAACCCCACCACCGAGCCCACGATGGAGTGAGTGGTGGAGACGGGCAGCCCCAGGACGGTGGCGGCGTGCAGCCAGAAGGCGGAGCCCAGCAGGGCCGCCGCCATGCCCATCATGAACTCCCCCGGCTTC
>JACPCT010000277.1 GCA_016184445.1 Candidatus Tectimicrobiota bacterium
AGGGGGCGTGGAGGGAGTGGATCGCCCGCGCCCGCGAGCTGCGCCGCCACCTCCGCGAGGCGAAGCGCGCGGCGCGCCGGCTCCAATCCTCATCCCCCCCGGGGTGAGCGCGGAGGATGGGGGTTGTCCCATCCCGCGGCGCCCGGACGCCCATGCCCCGGCCGGCGGGACTATATATATGAGCGATCTCCGGTTATGATGATGAACCTCATGATCGGATGAATGAGGTTTTGTCTCATATATGTTATGCTGTGTTCACGTGGGAGATAAAAATGCATCTCAAGGAGAGCGTATGAGCACATTGATCAAGGCCAAGGAGCTGCTGTCCGAGATCGACTCCCAGATCGGCGCGCTGGAGCGCGACCTGAAGGGCCTGCGCGGGCAGCGGGGCGAGATCGCGAAGCTCGTGAAGCGCCTGGGCGCCGGCGGCGCCTCCCCGCGCGCTGGCGCGCCAGCCCGGGCCGGCCGGCGCGGGCGCCGGGGCAAGCGCACGGACTGGGGCCAGGTGCTGGCGGCGATGGGAAAGACCTTCTCCCTGGGCGACCTGGCCAAGGCCTCGGGCAAGAACAAGCTCACCGTCAGCCAGGCCGTGCAGAAGATGAAGAAGGACAAGAAGATCGCCGCGACCGGCAAGCGCGCGGTGTACAAGAAGGTCTGAGCGGGAAATCTCGCAACGTTGTTCAACTCGGGAAGGGCCGGGATTTTCCCCCTCTCCCTCGGGGAGAGGGCCGGGGTGAGGGAAGGTTCTCGGCGCGCGGTTTTTCCCTCACCCCCTTCCTTTCTTCCATGCCCCAGGCGGCGGAGCCGCTTGGGTGGCGGTGCCCGTCACCGCCCCCAAGAAATCCGGGAGAGGGGCGGAGGCCTCTCGAATTCTGTTCTCAGGCGCCCGCTCAGCGGGTAATCTGTTCGGATTCTACAGCTGGATTTTTTCTTTTCCGGCGAACCCTCCCGCGGCGCCCGGGGGCGCGGCCCCCGGGCGCCCGCCGCTTCAGCGCCGGGCGAGCTTTCTCCTTTTCTCCACGTGCGCGCGGTCGGCCAGGGCGAACTCCCGCGTCCAGCGGGCGAGGGCGCGGTAGAGCGCCGTCTCGGCCTCCTCCTCCACCGCCGCGGTGAGGATGGGCATCCAGCGCAGCAGGTGCTCGTCCAGGAAGCGCGCCTGATGCCCCAGCGTCTCCTCCGCCTTGGATGCCTCCCCGGCCCGCCATGCCTCCCGCTCCGCCTCGGCCAGATGGGCCATGAACTCCAGCTCCGCGCTCAGGTGATCGAGGCCCATGACCCCCGCCCGGGGGGCGGGCCGGTAGCCGCAGGCGCGGTAGAAGTCCGTCACCCGGTCGGTCGCCCGGGCGTTGAGGTGGCCACTCTCGTCGAGGAGGGCGGCCTCGTAGGGCTGGGCCGAGAGGTGGAAGAGGCCGGTGAAGTCCGCGCGCAGGGCCTGGAGGCCCGCGTCGTCCCGGGGAGGGCCCTCGGGGAGGAGGAAGGGGTAGTTCTCCGCCAGGAACGAGAGGAGCGCCGCGTCGGGGGGATCGAGGTAGGCCGCCGCCTGCACCCCGTAGATCCGGCGGCGGAGCTCCGCCTCCTCGGCGAGCTCCTCGGGGCCGGGGCGCTTCCGGAAGAGGGCGCTCATCCGGGGAGCTTGTAGGCCTCGGGCTGGGGCCTGTTCGGCCGCGGGAACCAGAGTGGGCGCCGCAGCCCGCCGGGGCCGGGCGCGGGCCGGGCCATCTCCATCCACTTCTTGTAGTGCTCGAAGCTCTTGGCGGTGTCCACCCGGATGTCCCCGTAGCGGTCGCCCGGGGCGGCCGGGTGCACCTTCACCCGCTGGTGCCAGCAGTGCATCCCGCTCAGGGGGTCGGGGTTCACCGGGAAGGTGAGGTTCTGGTTCACCCCCACCTCGCGCCACCAGATGCGCCCGGTGTCGGGGTCGTCGCTCGCGTAGGGCTGGGCGCCGTGGATCTGGCGCATCTGGAACTGGCCGCCGCCGCCCTCCTCCAGCCGGACGAGGGAGGAGGCGAGGCGCGGCGCGCCCATCTCCTCGTGGAGCCGCCAGCGGCCCAGGTGGTGGGCCATGGCCACGCTGCCGGGCTTGAGCCCCTCGGTCGCCCAGCAGCGGGTGACGAAGTGGCCGATCCCGGTCTCGACGCGCACGAGGTCACCCGTGCGCACCCCCAGCCGGCGGGCGTCCGCCGTGTGGAGCCAGAGCGGGTTGTTGTGGGTGATCTCGTAGAGCCACTTCACTGCCGAACGGGTGTGGATGAGGGTGGGGAGGCGGTAGTTGGGCATGAGGTCGAACTCGTTCTGCGAGCGGTCCAGGTCGCGCCAGTAGACGTGGGTCTTCTCGTAGCGGGGGATGGCCTGATCGGCCCACTTCCACTCGGCCAGGGTGGGGCTGAAGAACTCGAGCTTCCGGGAGGGCGTGTCGAAGCCCGCGCGGGGCCTGCCCCCGCTCACGCTGCCGATGGGCCGGCCGTCCTTCAGGACGGCGCCTGTGAGCGTGTCCGTCTCGGCGCCCTCCGCCTGGCCGGCCGGGAGCTCCGCCATGTGGACCTCGTAGATCCCGTCCTGGACGGTGAAGACGCCGTAGCGGCGCATGTATTCGAGCGGGGCGAGGCCCTCCTTCGCCGCCGCCTCGGGGAGCCCCGGCACCCCGTTCTCGAACATCCAGCGGTAGTACTCCTCCACCGTGATCTTCTGGCCGGGCCGGTAGGGGCTCTCGAAGTGCTTGCGGATGCCGAGGGAGCCGTCCGGGTCCACCCGCCAGGAGAGCTCGATGTGGAGCTCGTTCTCCTCCCAGACCTCGCCCGGGTTGGCCTCGCGGCTCGTCTCGAACGTCTCCCCCAGCCGCTCCCGCGCCACCCGGAGCACCGGCTGGCGGAAGCCCACCCACGCCGCCGGGTGGGTCTCCTGGCTCTGGTTGTCGTGGCGCTCGGTGGCCACCCCCATCGGGAGGATGTAGTCGGCGAACCAGGCCGTCTCGCTCCAGGTGGGGGTGAGGGCCACGTGGCAGCCCATCTTCTCCTCGTCCCGGAGCATCTCGATCCACATGAAGCCGTCCGGGTTGGTCCAGACGGGGTTGTAGACCCGGGTGAAGTAGACCTCCACGCGGTGCCCCTTGTCCTTCATCAGGTGGGGCATGAGGAAGCTCATCTCGAAGAACGCGAGGGGGAACTCGCGCGGGAAGAGGAGCTCGTTCCACTTCCCGGGCCCGGGGGCCGGGTTGGGGTGCGCGGGGACGAACTTGTGCCAGCTCGCGAGGCCGGTCCCCCCGACCGTCCCGATGGCCCCCGTGAGGGAGGGCAGGAGGTAGAGGCAGCGCGCGATCTGCCAGCCGTTGAGGTTGCCCGTCGCGGCGGCGCGCCAGATGTGGACGGAGAGCCGCTTCCCGGCCCGGGCCACGGCCTGGGCCGCCTCGGCGATGAGGCCGGCGGCGACGCCCGTCTCCTCCTCGGCGTACGCGAAGGTGAACTGCGCGTACTCCTCCTTGAGGCGCCGGACGAAGTTTCCGAAGGTGACCTCGTCCCCGGGGTGGACGGCGCGGAGGTAGTCGGCCCAGTTGAACCACTCGCGGACGAATTCGGCGTCATACTGCTCCGTCTCCAGGAGGTGCCGGGCGATGGCGAGGAGGATGGCCCCCTCGGTGCCGCTGTAGGCGGGGAGCCAGATGTCCGCCTTCGCGGCCGTGTTGGAGAGGCGCGGGTCGATGACGATGAGCTTGGCCCCCTGCACCTGGGCCTCGATGATGCGCTGGGCCGTGGGGTTGTAGTAGTGGCCCGTGTCCAGGTGGCTGCTGATGAGCAGGATGGCGTCGGCGTTGGTGAAGTCGGGGGAGGGCCGGTCGGACCCGTTCCAGAGGAACTGGCCCACCCGGGCGGAGGAGCTGCAGACGTTCGTGTGGCTGTTGTGGCCGTCCGTCCCCCAGGCGGCCAGGGTGCGGAACATGAAGCCGTCCTCGCCGGGGCGCCCGACGTGGTAGATGATCTCGTTGCGGCGGTCCTCCTGGATGGCCTTGCGCATCCGGGCGGCGATGTCGTCGAGGGCCTCGTCCCAGCTCACGCGCACCCACTTGCCCTCGCCGCGCTTCCCGGCCCGCTTGAGGGGGTAGAGGATGCGGTCGGGGTCGTGGACCTGGTTGAGGGTGACCCAGCCCTTGGCGCAGTTGCGCCCCCGCGAGGCGGGGTGGAGGGGGTTGCCCTCGATCTTGCGGATCTTGAGGTCGTCCTTGTCCACGTAGGCGAGGAGGCCGCAGCCCGCCTCGCAGTTGAAGCAGAGCGTGGGGACCAGCATGTAGTTGCGCCGCACCTTGCGGGGCCACTGGCTGCTCTCGTACTCCGTCCAGTGGTCCCACTTGTCCGGGCTGGGGTAGGAGGCGAGGGCGCCGTTCAGGTTCGTGTGGTTCTCCTGGCCCGCCGGGGCGGGGGCCGCCGATCGCGCGAGGAGGCCGGGCCGCCCCAGGGAGGAGATGTCGCGCGCCCCGCGCGCCGCGTGAAGGTGGTCCGCCGCCATGGAGGCTTCCCCTCGGGTCAGGAAAGAGGCACGGCCTGGCCGGCCCGCACCCACGCCCTGTCCCAGTAGTACGACCCGGCCGCCGCGAGGAGGCCGGCCAGGACGGAGCCCCAGCCGCCGAGGCCCCGCCACCCGATGAGCAGAAGGGGGAGGGCGCAGCCCAGCGCCACCGCGCCCCCCCAGAAATCCCTTTGGAACGGCCCGCGCAAGAGGAGCTCGATCGCCCGCTCATGGGCGGTGGAGCCGGAGCGGTGCGCCAGGGCCGAGAAGGCCAGCACGCAGGCGTGCAGCAGGATGAGGACGAAGAGGACGTTCCCGAGGGCCGCCAGGGCCTCTGCCCGCTGGGCGACCGGCAGGAGGGCCGCGAAGAGGAGCAGCGCCGCCGCGCCCTTCAGGCCCGACTGGATCCCGATGTCGAGGGTGTTCTCGCTCCCCTTCCAGAGGTCGCGGGCCGAGGCCTGGGCGAAGAAGAAGCCGGTGTAGATCGAGGCCAGGACGCCGGCGGCCACGGCGGGCCAGAAGAGGGCCTCCATCAGGCTCACCGCGCCGAAGAGGGCGCACAGCACCCAGAGGCCGGTGAGCGCCCCGTTGGCCGCGATGAACCACGTGCCCCAGGCCATCCAGCTCCCCCAGTTGGGCCTGATGAGGATGTAGTAGAAGCGCTCGGGCCGCTTGAGGTCGGCGATGAGGATCGCCCCCGTCGCGGCGAGCAGCAGCCCGCTCAGGACGGGCATCCAGAGGGAGAAGAGGCGGCTCTCGAAGCCGTACCGCCAGAAGAGGAGGCTCAGCACGAGGATGCCCGTGCTCAGGCCCTTGGCCATGAGGTAGAGCTCGACCTTCTCCCCCCAGGGGGTCCTGTGGAAGGTGTCGTAGACGGTGCGGCTCTCGCCCCGCTTGTTCTCCCAGGGGGGCACGGCCTCCTTGCGCTGCGCGTCCATCTCGCCCTGCTTGTAGGTGCCCGACTGGCCGGGGTGGGTGGGGTCGAGCAGCTGGCGGCTCCCCTCGATGTAGTGGATGTTCGGGCGCGTGTTGTACTCGGGCTTGCGGACGGTCGTGGGCTCGCGGGCGGTGAGCCTGGAGATCTTGGAGGAGGGGTCCTCCGCGTCCCCGAACACCCGGCACTGGGTGGGGCAGACCACGACGCAGGCGGGCTCGATGCCCGATTCCAGCCGGTTCGCGCAGAAGTTGCACTTCTCGGCCGTGTTCGTGTTCGGGTCGATGAAGAGCTGGTCGTAGGGGCAGGCCGCCATGCAGGACTTGCAGCCGATGCACCAGTCGGGGTTGAGGTCCACGATGCCGTCGCGGCGGCGGAAGAGGGCCCGCGTCGGGCAGATGTTCTGGCAGGGGGCGTCGTCGCACTGGTTGCAGAGGACCGGGAGGAACTCCCGCCGCGTGTCGGGGAAGGCGCCCTTCTCCACCTCCTTCACCCAGCAGCGCCACACCCCGATGGGGATGTCGTGCTCGCTCTTGCAGGCGATCGTGCACGCGTGACAGCCGATGCAGGCGCGCAGGTCGATCGCCATCGCATACTTCGGCATGGGGCCCCTCGCCCGGCGCGGCGGGCGCCGCCGGGATGGTAGACTGGGTTTCCTGCTCCGGGCGCCGCGGGCCGCGCGGCGGGCGCTCGGGCGTGACGCGCGGCTCCCAGGTCGGCGACCCGCAATTGAGCGCACGCACCGATCGTTGTCAACGCCTGGAAGGGGAGAGCGATGTTCGATATTTCATTCGGAATAATCAACCTTTTCGGTCGGGCAAATTAAAGAATTATGGCCTTCCGGGTGAGCCTGTATGCGGCGCGGTGCCTCACGCTGGCCCGGCTGGCGGGCATCCCGGTCTTCGCCGCGTGGCTCCTCGCCGCCCGGCCCGAAGGCCCGGGGGCGGGCGCCGCGCTGTTCCTCTGCTACCTGCTGTTCCCGCTCTCGGACCTCGCGGATGGCCCCCTGGCGCGCTGGGCGGGCGGGGCGCGGCCGTTGTGGGGGCGGCTCGACGCCCTCGCCGACATCGCCTTCAACACGGCGGCTCTCTCCACCGCCGCCTGGACGGGCTGGGTGGGCCCTTGGGCCCCGGCGTCGGTGGCGATCCTCGGGGCACGCTTCCTCTGGCGGGGGACGGAGGCGGGCCGCGACCCGATGGGGAAGGCGGCCGGCGTGCTCTTCTACTTGTTGACGGGCGCCGTGGCGGCGGGAGCGGCCTTTGCGGCGGGGGGAGGCGGGTGGCGCTGGTGGATCGCCCGGGCCGGGGACGCCGTTGCGCTCTATGCGCTCATTGTCCTGCTGAGGGGGATGACGCGCGGCTCCCGAGGAGGTCCGCGTACACCCTCGGGAGGAAGATGAGGCCATAGGCCCCGTTCGCCAGCATGAAGGTCAGGTGGGAGGCCAGGCTGTAGGCGAGGATGTCGGCCTCCGGGGCGTGCCCGCGGAAGAAGAAGATCCAGGCGGCCTGGGAGGTCCCCAGGTGGGCCACCGTGACCGGCAGGGCGCCGATGAAGAAGACCACGGGCAGGAAGGCCAGGAGGTGGAGGAGGGGGATCTCGATCCCGAAGAACCTCAGCGCCTGGCTGTGGATGAGGAGCGAGAGGAGGGTCACCGACCCCTTCAGGGCGAGCACCGTGAGGCAGTGCCCCGGGCGCAGCCGCCCGAAGGTGGAGAGCAGGACGTTCCCCCCGAAGCGCCTGCCCAGGGCGCCCAATCCCCCCCGGGCCACTCCCAGGACCAAGACCCAGATGATCGCGAGCGCCAGGGGGGCGGCGAGCAGGACCGCCGGGGCCCGGCCCGGGAAGGAGAGCATCCCCGCCGTCGCGAAGAGGCAGAGGTTCGTCACCTCCAGCAGGATCAGGGCGGCCACCGTGCCCGCGAGCCGCCCCAGGGGGGTCTGGAAGCGGCGGTGGATGTAGAGGGCGAGCCCCGCCTGGGCGAGCTGGGTGTTGAGGATGGAGATGATGTAGGTGGCCGCGCGCACGGGCAGCAGCTCCCGGTAGCGGATGGGCCCGTGGAACCAGCGGATCATCCGGGAGAGCACCAAGGTGTCCACCAGGAAGAACACGGTCGAGAGGCAGGCCATCAGCAGGAGGAAGGGGGGAAGGTCGGCCCTGGAGAGCGCCTCCCAGAAGCGCCTGAAGGGGATGCGCCAGAAGATGGCGGCGAAGATGAGGGCCGTCAGCGCCAGGGGGATGGCCTGGCGGAGGAGGCCCGGCCCTCCGGAGGAGCTCTGCGCCACCGCGCCTGGGTTCGTCACCGCGCCCTAGCCCGCCCCTGAGAAGGACTGGTCCAAGGCTTCGTTCACCGGCGTGAAGGGGAAGGGCAGGGAGGCGCGGGCGGCCAGGGGGTCGCCCAGGTGCTCCCGGAAGAGGATGTCGAAGACCGACCGGTTCCACCCCAGCGAGGGGGCGAGGAGGCCGGTCAGCGCCGCCGTCAGCCAGCCCGCCGTCCGGGGGATGGGGAAGATGCGGGGGCGCCTCCCCATCCGCTGGCCCACCCGGCGCAGCAGCTCGGCGTAGGAGAGGGTCTCGGGCCCCACCAGGTCCAGCACCTTGAGGGGCTGGCCGGGCGCCAGGGCGAGGGCCCACTCGATCGCCGCGAGGACGTCGGCGAGGGCGATGGGCTGGAGCCGCACCGAGCCGCCGCTCACCAGGGGGGTGAGGGGGGCGCTGGCGAGCTGGCGGAGCTTGCGCATGGAGGGGCAGCCGGGGCCCAGGATCATCGGAACGCGGAAGATCGCCCCCGCGAAGCGCTGCTGGCGGAGGAGCTCCTCGGCGAACCCCTTGGAGCGCAGGTAGCCGTTCCGCGAGGCGGGGTCCGCGCCCGGGAAGCTGAGGTAGGCGAAGTGCTTGACGCCCGCCGCCTCGGCCGCCTCGGCCACGGCGCGGGTGGGGTCGGTGTTCGCCTCGATGAGGGTCTCGGGGGGGCGGGGGAGGAGGGCCCCCGCGAGATGGACGACGGCGTCCGCCCCCTCGACGCAGCGCCGCACCGAGGCCGGGTCCGCGTAGCGGACCTCGAGCACCTCGGCGTCGAGGGGACGCAGGTCGTGGGAGCGGTCCAGGCTCCGCACCAGGGCCCTCAGCCGGGTGGGGACGATGGTGGAGCTGCGGCCGAGGTGCTGGATGAGCGCCTTGCCGACGGCGCCGTTCGCTCCGGTGATGACGATGTCGATGATGCGACTCCTGGCTGTGCGGCCGGGGCCGCAAGAACCCCCGCCCTAGACGGCCGGCAGCGCCCCGCCCCTGCCGGAGAGCATCCGGTGGGTGGGCCGGAGGAGGGTCTGGACGGGAAGACCATAGGTGCACGAGCCCGCGCAGGCCTGGTGGGTGCAGGTCAGGCAGGCCGAGGCGCCGGCCCCGAGCAGGGCGTATTCGCCGCGGGCGAGCCGCAGGTCGCCGTAGTCCACGGCGTACATCCGGGTCCTGAGCACGTCGGCGATGGGCACCCCGGCGGGGCAGGCGCCCGCGCAGTCGTTGCAGGCGTGGCGGCAGTAGGAGGCCCCGTTCAGCTTGGCGTAGCGGTAGAGCAGCGGCAGGTCCTGCCGCGCGGTGGTCCTCCAGCCGGAGGCGGCGAGGTACTCGTCGATGCCCTCCTGGCCCGTCATGGAGATGATGAGGGCGTCCACGTCGGGGTTGGAGAGCACCCAGCGGAAGGCCGCCTGGGCGAAGGTGGCCCCTCCCCTCTCGTAGGGGCGCATGTCGTTCAGGCGGGCGCCCATGAGGGTCTTCATGGCCACCACGCCCACCCCCTTGGCCTTCGCCTTCTTGAGGATCCGCGGGAGGTCCGGGTGGCGGGAGATGAAGTCGAAGCCGCGGGTGAAGCGCTGGTAGAAGGCGGGGTCCATGCCGAAGTTGTAGGACACGAGGATGACGTCGAAGCGGCCCGAGTCGACCACGTAGTCCATGCACTCGATGAGGCGGCCGGCGTGCCCCGAGGCGCCGGAGAAGCGGATCTTCCCCTGCCGCTTCGCCAGATCGGTGAACGCGTGCCACTCCGGGCTCTTGAGGCGGTCCACGTCGTTGACGGCGTGGTGGAAGTAGACGTCCACGTGGTCGGTGCGCAGGCGGCGGAGGCTCCCCTCCAGGGAGCGCATGAGGGAGTCCCTCGTCTCCCCGCCGCTGACGTAGACCTTGGAGGTGAGGTACACCTTGTCGCGCTTGCCGCGCAGGGCGTTGCCGATGGTCGTCTCCGAGGAGCCGCCGGTGTAGCTCTCGGCGGTGTCGAAGTAGTTGATGCCGCGATCCAGGGCGTGGAGGACGACCCGCTCCTCCCCCGAGCCGAGGCGGCTGCCCCCGAAGGAGATGTCCGAGATCTTGAGGCCTGTCTTGCCCAGGGGGTTGTAGCGGCGCACGCGCGGCGGCGCCGCCTCCGGCGCGGACGGAACAAGGCCCAGCACCCCGGCTCCCAGGCCCGCGAGGGCGGTTCGCCTCAGGAATTCCCGGCGGCCCAGCTCCCCGTCCACTCCCGGCGTCATGTCGGCACCTCCCCAAAGGGCTCCCCGGCGATCCCACCCTTTTTTCGGGCGGGGGTCAACTGGGCGTTTGGCTGTCCCTGGCCGGGGCCGGCCCCTTCTGGCGGCAGGGTCCCGCCGCCCCTATAATTGCTCCGATCCCGCCCCCGTGAACCGGAGGATGCGTGCGGATACTGGACGTGGGATGCGGCCGGGCGAAGGCCCGGGGCGCGGTCGGCCTCGACCTCAACCCGGCCACCGACGCCGATGTCCTGGGCGACGCCTCCCGGCACGGCTTCCCGTTCCGGGAGGCGTGCTTCGACCGGGTGGTCGTCCGCCACATCGTCGAGCACGTGGAGAGCCCGGTGCGCTTCCTGGAGGAGATCCACCGGGTCGCGCGCGACGGGGCCG
>JACPCT010000332.1 GCA_016184445.1 Candidatus Tectimicrobiota bacterium
ACGATGGAGCGCCACCCCGAGTGGTTCAAGGACCTGCCTGCTGTTTCGGAGTGATCGCCGGGGGGTCTTTCCCCAACGAATGAGAATGCCGGCATGCGGGAAAAGCTGGTCGTCGAGGGCTTGAGCCACCACTACCCGGACGAGTACACCGGGATGGACATCCATGCCCTCGACAACGTGAGCTTCAAGGTCCAAGAGGGCGAGTTCGCCGCCGTCGTGGGCCCCAGCGGCTGTGGCAAGTCCACCCTTTTGAACATCCTCGCGGGGCTGCTCCCCCACAAGGTGGGGAGCGTCCGGGTGGATGGCTCGGAGGTGAAGGGGCCGGGACCGGACCGGGGCGTGGTCTTCCAGGAGCACGCCATCCTCCCCTGGCGGACGGTCTCGCGGAACATCGGTCACGGCCTGGAAATCCAGCGGGTCCCCGCGGGCGAACGCAACCGCCGGGTGCAGGAGTTCGTGGACCTGGTCGGGCTGACCGGCTTCGAGGGACGCTACCCCCATGAGCTCTCGGGCGGGATGAAGCAGCGGGTGGCCCTCGCGCGGACGCTCTGCGCCAATCCCGTGGTCATGCTGATGGACGAACCCTTCGCCGCCGTCGACGCCCAGACGCGCATCACCCTCCAGGAAGAACTCAACCGCATCGCCATCGCCACGCGAAAGACCATTCTCTTCATCACCCACAACGTGGACGAGGCCGCCTTCCTCGGCGACCGCTGCTTCATTTTCACCCGGCGGCCCGGCAAGCTGAAGGCCACCGTGAGGATCAACCTGCCCCGTGAGGCCCGCCAGTGGAAGAACGTGGTGGCCGACCCCACCTTCACCCGGGCGCGGGACGAGATCCTCGCTTTGGTTCGAGAGGAGGTCCGCGATGACGATAGCTAGCGCCCCGGCCTCCTCCTCCCGGCGAGGCCCAAGGCCCCTCCGCCTCCACCGCTTCCTCCACAGAGGGGGCATGGAGCTGGCCTGCGTCCTGCTGGGGGGGCTGGCCCTCTGGGCCCTTCTCTCCCAGGTCATCCCTCGGCCCGACCGCTACCTTCCCTCCCCGGGGACGGTGGTCTACTCCTCCTTCGACATGCTGTGGAAGGGGCTGTTGCCCGATTTCATCTGGAACACCATCTGGCGGCTCCTCATCGGGAGCGGGCTGGGGCTGCTGCTCGGCATCCCCTTCGGCATCCTCCTGGGCCTAAACCGCACCGTGTCGGAGATGTTCTACCCCATTCTCAACTTCTTCCAGTCCATCGCGGGCATCGCCCTCCTCCCCATCGTGATGATCTGGTGGGGGAGCAGCGAGCAGACCGTCATCTTCGTCATTCTCTACACCTGCCTCTTTCCCATCGCGTTCAACGTCCTGATCGGGGTGCGGAGCATTCCGCGCATCTACGTGAACGCCATGCGGACCCTGGGGGCGTCCAGGCTGCGCATCGTCCGCGACGTCATCCTTCCGGGGGCGCTTCCATCCATCGCGACGGGGGTCCGCCTGGGGATCGGCTTCGGGTGGCGGGCGGTGATCGCGGGCGAGATGCTGGCGGGGCAGCGGGGCCTGGGCTGGATGATCTTCACGGCCCAGCAGGTGGACCTGACCGCTCAGGTCATCCTGGGAATGGCCCTGATCGGCATCCTTTGGGTCACGCTGGACCGCTACCTCCTCCGTCCCCTGGAGGCGGACACCATCCAGCGCTGGGGGCTCGTGCAGCGATGAGCGCGGCCACCTCCACATTCATGTCCGGCAGGCTGGGGCTCGACCGCAAGCGGCTCCGCAGCATCGCCCTGGGCGCGATCCCCTTTCTCCTTCTCCTGGGCGTGTGGCAGCTGAACACCTACATGGGATGGCTTAAGCCGGTCTACATCCCCCCCCTCGGCTCCGTGGTGGGAGCGGTATTCACCCTCCAGGAGGACTGCCCCGGCCCCTGGGGCGCCCTCACGATGCGTGAGAGCTGCCTCTTCACGAACCACCTCCTCTCCAGCCTGGGCCGGGTGGGGCTGGGCCTTCTCGTGGGCATTCCCCTCGGAATCGGGCTGGGCGTACTCGCGGGGATGAGCCGGCGCCTCGGCCACGCGATGGAACCCGTCGGCGTCTTCGCCAACGCCATCTCCGGCATCGCTTGGGTCCCTCTCGCCATCGTCTGGTTCGGGGTCGGATGGCTCACCACGCTCTTCATCCTCCTGAACACGATATTCTGGCTGGTCTTCTTCAACACGCTGCTGGGCGTGCGGGGAGTGCCCCGCACCTACGAGCATAGCGTCCTCACCCTGGGCGGGAACCGCTGGCACATCATCTCCCAGGTCTACATCCCGGGCGCCCTGCCCAGCATCGTGACCGGCGTGCGGATGGGCATCGGCTTCGGCTGGCGGGCCCTCATCGCGGCGGAGATGATCGGCGGCAACAGCGGGCTGGGCTTCATGATCTTCGTCTCGGCGGGGGAGTACAAGGTGGAGGAGGTGTTCCTCGGCGTGCTCCTCATCGGGATCATCTGGATGGCCACCGACAGGGGCCTGGTCTGGAGGCCCTCGTGATCGGCGCGGGCACGGAAAGCGCGGGCGTTGACCTGGGGGAGTTGCGGAGGCACCCCACGATCCGGTTCCTGGTCGTGTGCCTCGTGATCTCCTTCCTCTACGTGGGCTACGGCTACGTGACGAGTTCCTCTCGGATGACGCCCCGCCTGCGCGAGCGCCTTGCCCAGAACCCGGTCACGGTGAACGTCCTCGTCACCTCCAAGTTTCTCCCCGAGGAATTCCACATCCGCATCTACCAGCAGGTGGGGAACATGCGGGGGGTGGAGGGCGGCACGGCCAAGCTCTACACCGTGAGCCCCGCCAACGTCCGCTTCCTGGCCCGCCACTATTGGATTCTCCGGCTGGACCTCGCCCCCGGCGACAACCCCTAAAGGCCTCCTCCCGCCGCCGGGCGCCGAAACCCGAGGGGCGCCTCGATCTGGCCGTGGCCGAGGCCGCGGGCCGCCATCTCGCGGAAAACGTTCTCGTAGCCGCCCGGCGAGAACACCCAGGCCAGCTTCAAGTGCCCCTCGCCCGCGTTCCGGACGCCGTGTGTCGCCCCGGGCGGGACAAAGGCGCTCATCCCCGCCTCGATGGGATGAGCCTTCCCCTCGATCAGCAGCTCCCCCCGCCCCTCGTGGAAGAGGAGGATCTCCTCCTCCCGATCGTGGAGATGGACCGGGATCCCCCCTCCGGCCGGGATATCCTGGTTCCCCATGCCCAGGCGCGAGGAGCCGGTGTTGCGCGAATCGGCCAGGATCCGCCACCCCCGCGCCATTTTCACGCCCCTCAGGTGAAGCCGTTCCCCGTCCTCCCAGACGAACACGCGGGCGCTCATCACATGCCCTCCCCCGCTGGCCAGTCCCATGGTTCCGGAGGAGGCTATCCTGCCCCTGGAGGCGGCGCGACAAGCCCCATTCCTATCCGCTAGGATCAGCCGTGGCTCCCCTTTGCCGGAGGATCGCACATGAACCGCTTCCAGGGCCGTGGTGTCATCGTGACGGGGGCCGGCGGCGGCATCGGCCGGGCGGCGTGCCTGCGGCTGGCCGCCGAAGGGGCACGCGTCGTCTGCATGGACATCGCCGCCAGCCGCGAGGAGACGGCCCGCCTGGCCGCCGACCGGGGAGCCGATGCGGGCGGGCGCGGCGCCGCCGCGCCCATTGATGTGCTCGACCCCGAGGGCGTGAAACGCGCCATGCGGGAAGCCATCGCGGCCTTCGGGCCCATCGACGGACTGGTGAACTGCGTGGGCGGGGGCCTCCCCCTCTCCGCCCTGGAGATCGACGAGGCCGCCTTCGAGCGGATGTTCGACCTGAACGTGAAGAGCGTCTACCGCTGCTGCTGGTCCCTGCTTCCCCACATGAAAGAGCGCCGCTCGGGGCGGATCGTGAACTTCTCCTCGGTGGCCGGGCGCTCGGCGAGCGTCCTCCAGGGGCCGCACTACAGCAGCTCCAAGGCGGCGGTCATCGGGCTCACCCGCCACCTGGCCCGGGAGTTCGGACCCCACGACATCAACGTGAACGCGGTGGCGCCGGGCGTCATCCTCACGCCGCGCATCGCGGCCCAGATGACCCCCGGGCAAAGAGAGCGCGCCGAGGCCGCCACTCCCCTGGGGCGCCTCGGAACGCCCGAGGACGTGGCGGGCGTGGTCGCCTTCCTGCTCTCCGACGACGCGCGGCACGTGACCGGGGTGACGGTCGACGTGAACGGGGGCTTCTTCCTGGGATAGAGGATGGAAGCGCGGAGGGGAGGGCCGCGGCCCTCCCCTCCGGCCAAGCGGCCTGGCTAGGAAGACGGTGCCGATTCCGTTCAGCCAAAACGAGTGGCTGTAGAGGAACACCCCCGCGACCAGGAAATTGATCCGCTCCAGCCAGGCCAGCTTCCGCTGGAGAAAGCCCTCCAGCCCGGCCGAGAGGCAATAGATCCCCATGAACCCCGTCACCCAGACCAGCGTCACCTCGGCCCAGTGCGAGCCCGGGTCCATGAGGAGGGGCGAGTACGCCATGAGGAAGGGCACGGCGTAGAGCGGGTACGCCATCCGGATGCAGGCGAAGCCCGTCCGCATGGGGTCCGAGCCCGCGATCCCCGCCGCGACGAAGGCCCCCAGCGCGAAGGGGGGGTTCAGGGCGGCGTACTGGGTCTGCCAGAGGACGATCAGGTGGGCGTTCAACTCGGGCACCCCCAGCTTCACGAGGGCCGGCACCGCCAGGATGGAGAGGAAGATGTAGGCGGCGGTGATGGTCATCCCCATGCCCAGGATGTAGCTCGCGATGGCGGACATGATGATGACCATGGGCAGCTCGGTGCCCCGCCAGCCGAACCACTC
>JACPCT010000333.1 GCA_016184445.1 Candidatus Tectimicrobiota bacterium
ACCCTCCCCCCCGGGGGCGGGGGACACGCCCGCCCTGCGGCGGGGAGAAATGAAATTTCTACTGGTTTTCAGCGGATTCCAGCAAAAAAACGGGGGCCCGGGCCGGGCGCTAGGCGTCCTCGGTGACGACGTTTTGGGGACGGCCCTGGAGGAAGGCCTCGATGTTGTCCACGGTCAGGTTGATGAAGCGGTTCTGGGTGCCCTCGGTGTCCCAGGCGGAGTGGGGGGTGAGGAGCACGTTGCCGAGCCGCCGGAGGGGGGAGGCGGCGGGCAGGGGCTCATCGGGCTCGAAGACGTCGAGCCCGGCCCCGGCGATCTTCTCCTGGAGGAGGGCGTCGTGGAGGGCCTCCATGTCCACCAGGGCGGCCCGGGCGGTGTTGATGAGGTAGGCGGTGGGCTTCATCCGGGCGATCCGCTCGCGGGAGAGGATGCCGCGCGTCTCGGGGGTGACGTGGAGGAGCAGCACCACGAAGTCCGCCCCGAGGCACGCCTCGAGCGTGGCCGCCTCGGCGCCCTCGGCGGCCGCCCGCCCGGGCGTCATGTGCTTCGACCAGGCGAGCACGCGCATCCCCAGGGCCCGGGCCAGCCGGCAGACCCGCTTGCCGATGTTCCCGAAGCCGAGGAGGCCCATGGTCTTCCCGGCCACCTCCACGCCGGGCTGGCGGGGCCAGCCGCCCTCCCGCATGGCGGGCACCATGAAGGGCATCCGCTTGGCGAGGGCGAGGAGGAACATGAGAGTGTGCTCGGCGACCGAGGGGGCGCTCGCCCCAGGCGTCACGGTCACGGTGATCCCCCGCGCGTTCGCCCGCTGCATGTCGATCATGCGGGGGCGGGTGCCCATGACCGAGATCATGCGCAGGGAGGGCAGGCGGTCGAGGAGGCCGGCGCCCTTGAAGTCGGTCTTGTAGCGGGTGGTGAGGATGATCTCGGCGCCGTCCAGGCGGCCGAGGAGGGATTCCCGGTCCGGGGCGGTGTCGTGATGGCAGGAGACCCCGCCCAGCCGCCGGAGGCGCTCCAGGGCCGGGGCGCCCGCGAAGAGGCGGTCTCCGTCGTCCGGGATGACGATCCGCATGGGGGGCCCGGGCTAGGCGTCCTGGACGAGGACGACCGCCCGGGGCTCGATCAGGAGGCGCACCTGGCTCCCCGCCGGGAAGATGCGGTCGGGGTCGCCCTCCACGCGGAGGGGGCTGGGCAGGCCCCGCACCTTCACCCGGTAGTCCACCGTGTTCCCGAAGAAGTAGCCCTGCATCACCTCGCCATCGAGCATGTTCAGGCCGTCCGCCCCGGCCGGGGAGGGGTCGGTGATGCGGATGCGGTGGGGGCGGATGGAGGCCACCTGCTTCTTCCCGGAGGCGGAGGCGCCGGCCGTCCTCAGCTTCAAGCCCTCTCCAGCGACGAAGAGGCCCGGCTCGGCGAGGGAGCCATCGACGCTGTTGGTCACCCCGATGAACTCGGCGACGAAGCGGGTGCGCGGGGCGTTGTAGATCTCGGTGGCGCCCCCCACCTGCTCGATCTTGCCGTGGTTCATGACGCAGATGCGGTCGCTCGTGACCATCGCCTCGGACTGGTCGTGGGTGACGTAGATGCTCGTGATGTGGAACTTGTCGTGGAGGCGGCGGATCTCGAAGCGCATCTCCTCGCGGAGGCCGGCGTCGAGGTTCGAGAGGGGCTCGTCGAGGAGGAGGACGGCGGGCTCCACCACCAGCGCCCGGGCGAGGGCCACTCGCTGCTGCTGCCCGCCGGAGAGCTCGGCGGGGTAGCGCTCGGCGAGGAGGTCCATCCGGACCACCGAGAGGATGGTGCGGACCTTCCTCTCCGCCTCCTGGGCGGTCACGCTGCGGAACTTGAGGCCGTAGGCCACGTTCTGGGAGACGGTCTTGTGCGGCCAGATGGCGTAGCTCTGGAAGATCATGCTCATCGCGCGCCGCTCGGGGGGGAGCACCCAGCCCGGCCGCGAGACCACGTCGCCGTCCATCCGGATCTCGCCCCCGTCGGGGTCGAGGAAGCCCGCCACGAGGCGCAGGGTGGTGGTCTTCCCGCACCCGGAGGGGCCGAGGAGGGAGACCATCTCCCCGTGCTCGATCTGGAGGTCGATATCGTCCACGGCCCGCACGTCCCGGCCGAAGACCTTGAGGAGCTTCGAGAGGTTGAGCGTCGCCACGGCGCGGGTCCCCGCTATGCCTTCATGAAGTCGCGGCCCGCCAGGCGGAACCCGGCCAAGATGGCGACCAGCGTGATGAGCAGCAGGACCACCCCCAGGGCGGAGATGGGGCCGAGCAGGTTCTCCTCGTAGAGGTCGATGATGACGACCGAGATCACCTTGGTGTTGGTCGTCCACAGCAGGACGGAGGCGCTCAGCTCCCGCAGCGAGGGCATGAAGACCAGGATCCACGAGGCGACGAGGCCCACCTTGAAGAGGGGGATGGTCACGTCCCTGAAGACCTGGATGCGGTTGGCCCCCAGGATGCGGCTGCACTCCTCGAGCTCCCAGCACGATGCCCGGGATGGCGATCGGCAGGGTGGCCAGGAAGCTCATGTACTGGTGGCCCCACACGATCCTCCGCTGGGAGATGTAGGCGATGACCCCCGCCAGGGCCGCCGCCACGGTGGCGGAGATGACGGCGAGAATGAGGGTGTTCCCAAGGGAGCTCCAGACGGCGTCGTTGTTCCACATGAAGACGTAGTTGGCGAAGGTCATGTTCTCCCAGGTCAGGCCGCCCCCCAGGGTGCGCATGAACGAGGTGAGGAGGAGCGAGACGTAGGGGAGCACGACCGCGCACACCAGCGGGATGAGGCAGAGAACGAAGACCGGGTAGCGCAACGCCCCGAGCTTCTGGGGGCGCCGCTGCCCGCCCTTCCCGCCCAGGGTGGCGAACCCCCGCTTGCCCAGGATCCGCCCGCGGGAGTAGATCAGCCAGACCGCGACCACGAGCATGGGCATGGAGTAGGCGGAGGCCAGGCCCACCAGGTTGTCCTCGGAGGCCATGAAGGCCCGCAGCTGGGTGGTCATGACGTGCATCCGGGCGGGGATGGCCAGGATGGCGGGCGTGCCGAAGAGGATCATGGCCTCGAGCACCGCCATGATGAAGCCCGCGAACAGGGCGGGGAGCACAAGCGGGAGGGTGATGTTCACCATGGTGGAGAAGGTGCCGCCGCCCGCTATGTTCGCGGCGTCCTCGATGTCGGAGGAGACGTTGTTGAGGGCCGCCATCACCACGATGAACACCAGCGGGAAGGTGTAGAGCGTGATCGCGAAGACTACGCCCCCCAGCGAGAAGATGTTGAAGAGGTACGACTCCTCACCGGCGAAGGTGATGAAGCGGTAGATGTCGTTCAGCCAGCCCTCCCGCGGGCCGGCCAGGAAGATCCAGGCGATGGCCCCCAGGAAGGGGGGCGTGACGAAGGAGGCGAGGATCAGGTTCCGGATCATGCTCCCCATCGGGATGTCGGTGCGGCTCACGCACCAGGCGATGGCGGCCCCGACCACGAGGGAGAGGAAGCCGACGGAAAGCGAGATCCAGAGCGTCGCGACGATGGGGCTGTAGTAGAGGGGGTTGGTGAACGCATCGACATAGTTCATCAGCGTCCAACCGCCGGCGTCGCCCTGCGCGGTGAAGCTCTCCTTGAAGAGGTAGAAGATGGGATTGAGGATGAGGATTACCAGGACGACGGCTATCGCCACCCAGAAAAGGGTGGTGAAATCGTAACCTCGCCTGGCCGGAAGCGAGAGTTGTGATTGCATCCTGCGGATCCCTCAGGATTATACGAAGTGCCTGGATTTTAAAGGGATTCCCGCCTCGGGTCAAGGAGAAAGCCCGCGCCCCGGCCTCGTATCCCATGGGAGCAAAAGGAGGCGTGCGCCTCGTGGCCGCCAAGCGAAGGGGGCGGGGATGACTCCCCGCCCCCCGCCTCGCCCGCGGAGGAGGGAACCCCGGGGCCTCAGACGCCGAACAGCTTGCGGAACAGGTTCTGCATGTTCTTGTTTTCCTTCTTGAGCACCTCGGGGTCGATGACCTCGAGCTTCAGCTCATCGAGGGCCGGCAGCCCCTTCGGGTACTTCACGCCCGGATGGCCGACGTAGAGGAAGCGGTTGGCGAAGATCTGCTGGCCCTCGAGGCTGAACATGTAGTCGGTGAACACCTTGGCCGCGTTGGGATGGGGGGCCTTCTTCAGGATGGAGTTGGGCGACGAGACGAGGGGCACGCCCTCCGTCGGGACCACCACCTTGAGGGGCTCGCCATTCTTGATCGCCTCGAAGAGCCCGTAGGAGACCGTCCCAGCGCCCACATCCGCCTCGCCGCGGGCCACCAAGGGGATGGACGCGAGGGCCGATTGGACGATCTTCGGCTTATTGGCGGCGAGCTTCGTGTAGTAGTCCTTGCCATGGTTCTTGATGTTGAGGAGCATGCCGTTGGTCACGAACCCGCTGTAGGCGGGATGGGAGTGCACCATCCGGTCCTTCCACTTGGGATCGGTGAGGTCCTTCCAGCTCTTGGGCGCCTCGGCCGCGGAGACCTTCTTGGTGTTGTAGAAGGGGACAAGCACGGCCGCCCGGAGGACCGTCCAGTAATGATGCTTGGTCACGAAGGAGGGGTTGAACTTCCCGGTCCCCTTGGGCTGGTAGGCGAGGAGGTGCTTGTCCTTCAAGTTGAGGTAGTGGCCGTAGTTCGAGGTGTGGTACACGTCGGCCACGTGGATGC
>JACPCT010000375.1 GCA_016184445.1 Candidatus Tectimicrobiota bacterium
CCCGGTTGTGGAGGACTTGGGCCAGGTGCCGCTTGCCGGTGCCCCGCTCGCCGGCGAGGACGAGGGGCCGGAGGTCTCCCGCCGCCTCTTCGAGGGACGAGCGCAGGGCGGCGATCTTCGGATCGTTCCCGTCCAGGAAGGAAGCCGCCCGCTCCGCGCTCTTCGCGTCGCGGGCGCGGCGGCTCTGCACGGCCTGGCTCACCACCCGGAGGACGGTCTCCATGGAGAGCGGCTTCTCGATGAAGTCGAAGGCGCCCAGCTTGGTGGCCGTCACGGCGGTGTCGATGTTGCCGTGTCCGGACATGACGATGACCTCGGTGTCGGCGCTGGTCTCCTTCACCGCCTGGAGGGTCTTGATTCCGTCGATCCCCGGCATCCAGACGTCCACGAGGATGACGTCGGGCACCTCGGCGCGGACGAGGTCCAGGGCGTGGATGTCGGCCTCGTCGTCGACGATCAGCACATGGCCCTTATCCAATGGTCGCGGTCCTCTCCACGGCGGGCAGGGCGGGGGCGGCCGACGGCGCGTGCGTGAGAGGCAGGTTCACCCGGAAGACGGAGCCCCGGGGGATGTTGTCGCGCACGGAGATGAGCCCGTTGTGGTCCGCCACGATCCGGTGGCAGATGGCGAGACCCAGGCCCGAGCCGTGCTCCTTGGTGGAGAAGTAGGGGGAGAAGATGCGCCCCTTCATTCCCTCGGGCACGCCCTTGCCCTGGTCGGCCACCTCGACGATGAGCTGGTGGCGGTCGGCGAAGGCGCGCACGCACACCTCCCCTCCCCCTTCGATCGACTCGAAGGCGTTCTCGAGCAGGTTGATGAAGACGCGCTGGAGCTGCTCGGCGTCGGCCATGATGGGGGGGAGGCCCGCGTCGACCGACATGGAGACCGTGACGTCTCCCTTCCGGGCCCGGTAGAGGTTCACCACCTCCTCCAGGATCAGGTTCAGGCGGACGGACCGCAGGCGGGGCTCGGGCATCCGGGCGAAGCGGCTGAACTCGTTCACCAGGTCCATCAGGCTCTGGACCTGGTGAACGATGGTGTCGGTGCATACCTCGAACACTTCGGGGAAGTCCACCGCTCCCTGCGCGAACTTGCGCCGCATGCGCTGGGCGGAGAGCTGGATGGGGGTGAGGGGGTTCTTGATCTCGTGGGCGATTCCCTGGGCCACCTCGCGCCAGGCCGCCACCTTCTGGGCGCGGATGAGGGCGGTCATGTCGTCGAAGACGACGACGGCCCCGAGGCGCCGGCCTTCGGCCCCGCGCAGGAGGGTGAGGCTGGCCCGCAGGGTAAGGACCCGCCCGTCCATCATCAGCTCGACCTGCTCGGAGACGCTCTCCCGCTCCTCGGCGCGCATGGCCCGCAGGAGCCGCCGGATGGGCTCGAGGTGCTGGCTTTGGAAGACCTCGTTGAAGGGCTTTCCCACGGCCTCCAAGGGCGCGATGCCGAGGAGCTCGCCCCCGGCCTTGTTGAGGATGGTGATCCGCCCCCGCCGGTTGATGGAGACGACGCCCGTGCCGATGTTCTCGAGCATGGCCTCCATGTAGCGGCGGCGGCGGTCGATCTCGGCGCTCGATCGGCGGAGGTTCGCGGAGGCGCTCTCGATCTCCTCGCGGCTGCCCTTGAGCTCCTGGGTCATGCGGTTGAAGGCGTCCACGAGGATGCCCACCTCGCCATCCGCCTGCACGTCCACCCGGTACTCGAGGTCGCCCTCGGAGACGGCCCGCGTGCCCTCGGCCAGCTTCTCAATGGCGACCGTGATGCCCCGCGCGAGGTAGAAGCCGAACCAGATGGCCGCGAAGAGGATGAGGAGGGTGATGAGGAGGAAGGTGATGATGTAGCTCGCCCGGATGGGGTTCTTGGAGAGCTCGAGCTCCTTGTAGTCCTCGTAGGCGCGGAAGATGCCCTTCACCTTCTCGACCAAGCGGTAGGAGATGTACTTCGAGACCACCACGAAGCCGGTGACCTTTCCGCCCGCCTTGAGGGGGTAGACGCCGAGGACGGCGTCGCCCTCGCCCCAGCTCTCGACGCTCGAGCGGGGCTCGCCCTCCAGCACCTTGTCCAGGTAGCCCGCCTGGGCCTGGAAGGTGCCGCTCTCGGGGAGGTCCCCCCGCCGCGCCGAGGCCACCTCCTTGCGGTCGGCCCCGAAGAGCCAGGCCGCGTCCAGGCCCATCTCCTTGCGCTCGGCCTCGAGGGAGGACTTCCACCGGGCGGCGCCGGCCGGGGAGGAGCCCCAGCCCGACCTCTCGATCCGGCGCGCGAGCTGCTCAGCGTCGGCGAGGACGTTGCGCTCCGTCTCGCGGTAGAACGTCTGGGCCACCTCGAAGGAGCCCTTGAGAGCGTTCTCCACCTTCATGCTGAAGATGGTGTTGAAGCTCTTGTTGATGAGGCCGCTCGCCAGGAAGAAGAGCACCACCGAGGGGACGAGGGTGAAGCCCACGAAGGCCAGGATGAGCTTGACCTGGAGGCGGGAACCGCCCGGCCCCGTCCGCGCCGCGTAGAACAGGCGCACCAGGTTGCGCACCACCATGAGGGCCAGCACCATCAAGAGGATGATGTTCAGGTTGACCAGGGCGAAGACGACGACGTTGTTCAGCAGCGGCGTGCCCGGTTCGAGCTCCTTGAAGTAGATCCAGGCCGTCAGGACGAGGACGGTGATGCCGATGAAGCCGAGGGTGGCCTTGAGGATGTTCTTGCGGCGCCGGGCGGCGATCTCGTCGTAGCTGAGG
>JACPCT010000376.1 GCA_016184445.1 Candidatus Tectimicrobiota bacterium
GCGCGCAGGAGCGGCCATCCAGATCCGCCTCTCCGCCGGCCGCCGATGAAACCCCGCACCGTGCGTACCATGCTCAGGCCCTCACGAGGAGAACACGTCGAACGGCTTGACGATCGCACCGGAGGGGCTCTCGCCCAGCAGGAGCCATCCCGCCTCCCGGGCCACCCTCCGGAAGTCGTTCTCGGCGGCCAGCCGGTCCCCCCCCTCCAGCTTGGCGCGGGCCTCGAGCAGGCGGACCGCCAGGCCCATCCACCCGGCCTCCCCTTCGGCCGCGGCGGGGATGAGGCCGGAAGCCTCCCCGAGCCAGCGCACGGCCTCCTCGGTCCTCCCCGCCTCGATGAGCAGGGCGGCGGCCATCACCCAGGGGGCCGGGTCCCCGGGCCGGGAGCCGGCGGCCGAGACAAGGCGGGAGGACGCCTGGCGCAGAGCGCTCTCCGAGTCGAGCGGCCCTTGGGAGGCCGCGATCCGGCGCAGAAACTCCTCTCCTCCCACCTCCCGGTAGCCCGCCTCCCAGGCACGGAGGGCGCGCTTGGGCTTGCCGGCCGCGGCAAGGGCCTCGCCGAGGCGAAGGCGCAGCTTCCGCGAAGAAGGAAGGCGGCGCACCGCGTCCTCCAGCAGGGAAACCGCGCCCCAGGAGTCCGATCGCGCAAGCCTGCCCTCCGCCGCCGCGAGGAAGATCTCCCCGGTGCGGCGGGCGTCCTCCTCCTGCTCGGAGAGGACGCCCCCCGTGCGGTGCAGCTTCTCGCAGGCCTGGACGGCCTCCTCCCAGCGGCCCGACGCCGCGAAGAGATCGCGCAGCTTGCGCATGACGGCGGGGTGGATCTTCCCGTTCCCCCCGGAGCGGGCCAGCACCCGCTCCGCCTCCCCGGCCTTGCCGGTAGCCTCGAGGTTCTCCGAGAGGCGGACGGCGGCGTCGGGTGAGTCTGGCCACAGGGCATACAGGCGGGAGTTCCAGCGGATGGCCTCTTCCAGGTTCCCGGCCTCGGCCGCCAGGTCAGCCGCGAGGGAGTACGCCAAGGGGAGGCGCGAGTCGAGGCGGATGGCCCGCCGGGCCAAGCGGAGCGCCTTCTTGGGCCTCCCCTGGCCGCGGAGACGCTGCGCCCGGGCCAGGCACTCGCGCGCCCCCTCCTGCCGGCGGACGGGGCGGCGCTCCTTCCACCCCGCGAAGGCCCGGAGCACCGCTTCTCCCCAGCCCAGGAGGGCGGCGGCGAAGGCACCCGCCAGGGCGGCGGCCAGGAGCGCCATCGCCATGGGGGCGCGGACGGACCACGCCTCCGAGAAGCGGACGCTCACGAAGTCGCGGTTGAAGTGAAGGAGGTAGAGGGCGGCGGCGAGGGGGCCTGCGAATGCGAGAAGAGGGCGCAGCCTCATCCGCCCGCCCCCCGGGTCATCATGAGCCCTTGTTCCTGCGCTCGATCTCGTTCTGGGCCGCTACGGTGTAGCGGGTGTAGGGAATCACTTCCAGGCGCGAGAAGGGAATGGGCTCATCGGTCTCCTCGCAGATTCCGTAGATCCCGTCGTCCATCCGCTTGAAGGCGGCATCCACCTCGCGCAGGCGCTCCCGCTCGCGCTCCCCGAGATCCATCAGCACCTGGCGGGAGTAGGTGTCCGCGGCCATGTCGGCGATGTCCTGGGTCCCGTCATCCCCGCTCTCCTTGCTGTGGCGCTTGCTCTTCTCGACGTCGCCCAGGATCTCCCGCCGGACCTCAAGAAGCCTCCGCTTGAGGACTTCAAGCTGCTGCTTCGTCAGGTGCTTCACACATCCTCCCCTATCTGACGGGCTTTCATCCGCCCGATGCGGCCATCTCCAGGAGCGGCGCGTGGGACCACAGATCCTCGAGCCGGTAATACCGCCTCGTCTTCTCCTGGAAGATGTGGATGGCCACATCGCCGCAATCGATGAGAACCCAGCTGGCCTCGTTCAATCCCTCGATGAAAAAAGACTCCCCTCCCATCTCGCCCAGCCTCTCTTCCACCGCTTCCGCTATGGCCTTCACGTGCCGCGGATTGGTCCCATGGCAAATGAGGAAGGCATCCACCTCGGCCGACAGGGCCCGCAAGTCGATGGCCACCACGTCACGGGCCAGCTTCGATTCGGCGGCCTCGGATATCCGCCGGAGACGGCGGGTCAGGGTCTCGATGGGAGCTGCTCCTCCTCGAAAATCGGTGGCGGAAATCTCCAAATCGGAGATCCGGACGAAATGGATAAAATAGCGGGAACCAATGACTTTTGCCTTGTGGTCCCCAACGGGCTCGAACTTCAGGGAGGGGTCCAGCGGCGGCATCGTCCGCTCCAGCGTGCGGAGGACATCGCCCCACCGCTGTTCCCCCCGCAGGGTCACTGCGAAGTGGGTCATCCGAAGCAGCTGGGGGGCCCGGCTCCAGGTGTGGACCTCGCAGAAGGCATCCGCCCCCACGAGGAAGATGGTCTCGTGGCCCTTGCAGGCTCCCTCCCCCAGGGCGGCCAGGGTGTCCACGGTGTAGGAGAAGCCCCCCCGCTCCACCTCGATGGGAGCGTAGACGAAGCCCGGATGCTCCGCCACCGCCAGGCGCACCATCTCCAGGCGGTCCCGGGCGGAGGCGATCTCCTCGTCGGACTTGTGAGGCGGCTGGGCGGAGGGGATGAAGCGCACCTGGTCGAGGGCGAGGGCCTCGCGGACCTCCTCGGCCCCCCGGAGATGGCCGCAGTGGATGGGGTTGAACGTGCCCCCTTGGATGCCGATCCGCAAATGTCCTCCGCCGGCGGCGGCCGCCGCCTCAGTCCAAGAGCACCAGGTTGTCGCGGTGGACCACCTCGTCGTAATCCTTGCCGCCCAGGATGGCCACGATCTCGCCCGTGTGCCTGCCGGCGATGCGGTTCACCTCTTCCGCCCCGTAGTTCGCCAGCCCCCGCGCCACGGGCCGCCCCTTGGGATCCCGCAATCGCGGGATGACGGTCGTCCCGATCCAGCCCTTCCTCGCCCGCAGAGGGGCCCCGTTCGGGATAAAGAGGGTCCCCTCCTCCCCCCTCCCCAGGGCGCGGAGGAGGATATTGGGCGTCCGCCCGCGCACGATGAGGGTCGCGATGCCCATCCGGTTCAGGACCTTCACCGCCCGGACCTTGGTGACCATGCCCCCATGGGCCAGCGGATTCGCGCTGGTGCCCGCCTTCTCGGCCACCTCGGCGGGCAGTCCCTCCACGCGGCGGATGAGGCGGGCCGAGGGATTCCGCCGGGGGTCGGCGTCGTAGAGCCCCTCGACGTCCGAGAGAATGATCACCAGCCCCGCCTTCACCATCTGGGCCACCAGGGCGGCCAGGGTGTCGTTGTCCCCGAAGCGGATCTCCTCGACCGAGACCGTGTCGTTTTCGTTGACGATGGGCAGCACCCCCCGGGCGAGCAGCGCCTCGAAGGTGTTGCAGGCGTTCAGGAAGCGGATGCGGAGGTCGAGGTCGGCGTGGGTGAGGAGCAGCTGGGCCGTCTCCACCCCGCGCCGGCGGAACGCGCGGCCGTAGGCCTCCATCAGGATGGGCTGGCCCACCGCGGCGGCGGCCTGGCGCTCGGGCATCCCCTTGGGCGCTCCCTGGACGCCCATGCGCTTCGAGCCGGCCGCGATAGCGCCCGAGGAGACGAGCACCACCTCCCGCCCGGCCCGGCGGAGCTCGGCCACCTGGGAGGCGATCCGCCCCAGCACCCGGCGGTTGACGCCCTCCTCATCCGGCGCGGTGAGGACCGAGCTGCCGACCTTGATGACGACCCGGCGGCTCGCCAGAGCGGGCTCCATCCGCTTCCCACTGGGAGAGGAGTTCACGGCGCCCCCACCTCCGCGGCGGCCCCGTCGGCGGTTCTCTTCCATCGCCCCGGGGAAAGCTCCGCTAGCTTGCGGGAGAGGCACCCGAGCAGCCCGGCGAGTCCCTCCCCCGTCGCGGCGGAGATGGCCAGGCATTCGAACCCGAGCGCCTCGACCCCGGCCCGCAGGGCGGGCTGATGCTCCCTCGCCTCGGTGACGTCCAGCTTCGTCAGCACCGCGACGCGCGGCTTGGCCGCCAAGGCCGGGGAGAAGAGCTCCAGCTCCCGCCCGATGGCCCCGAAATCCTCCAGCCCCCGCTCCGGGGGCAGCGACGCATCCACCAAGTGGAGCAGCAGCGAGCAGCGGTCCACGTGGCGGCGGAAGCGATCCCCCAGGCCCCTCCCCTCGTGGGCGCCCGGGATGAGGCCCGGGATGTCGGCCACCACGCACGAGCGGTGGCTCCCCAGGTCCACCACCCCCAGGTTGGGCGCCAGGGTGGTGAAGGGGTAGTCCGCGATCTTGGGCCGGCTGGAGGAGATCCGGGAGATGAGGGTGGACTTCCCGGCGTTGGGCATCCCGACGAGCCCCACGTCGGCCAGGAGCTTCAGCTCCAGGTCGAGGAGCCGCTCCTCGCCGGGCACGCCCTTGGTGGTCTTGCGGGGGGCCTGGTTGGTCGAGCTCTTGAAGTGGTTGTTGCCAAGGCCGCCCCGGCCGCCCCGGGCCACGATGAACTCCAGGCCGGGCTGCGAGAGGTCCGCCAGCAGCTCGCCCGTCTCGGCGTCGCGCACCAGGGTACCCGCCGGCACCGGGACGCGCAGGTCCTCGCCGTCGGCACCGTGCATCTTCTTCCCCATGCCGTGGCCCCCCTTGGGGGCGCGCAGGAGAGGCTCGTAGCGGAAGTGGAGGAGGGTGTTGATGGAGGTTTCAGCCTGGAAGATGACGTGGCCCCCGCGCCCGCCGTCCCCGCCGTCGGGCCCTCCCCGCGGGATGTACTTCTCCCGCCGGAAGCTCAGGCAGCCGTTGCCCCCCTTGCCTGCCTGGACGCGGACACGCGCGGTATCGACGAACATGGCGAGGTGGGAGAGGCCCCCACGGGCGGCCTACTCGCCGGGGATCACGCTGACGGTGCGCCGGCCCCCGGCCTTGTGGCTGAACTTGACGACGCCGTTCACCTTGGCGAAGAGGGTGTGGTCGTTGCCGAGGCCCACGTTCTCGCCGGGGTGGAACACCGTGCCCCGCTGGCGCACGAGGATGGACCCCGCGGGGACGTTTTCCCCGGCGAAGCGCTTGACGCCCACGCGCCGCCCGGCGCTGTCGCGGCCGTTGGAGGAGCTTCCGCCTGCCTTCTTATGAGCCACGGCCCACTCCTGCCCTCTAGGAAGCGAGGATCTCGGTCACCTGGATCTGGGTGAAGGGCTGCCGGTGGCCGCGCTTCACGCGGATGTTCTTGCGCTTCT
>JACPCT010000377.1 GCA_016184445.1 Candidatus Tectimicrobiota bacterium
CACCAGGTTGCCGATGCCCCTGAGCGCCCTTTGAAACGCTCCGTGGCCCCGGATACTGTCGTGGACAGGCTCAAGGCCGTCAAGGCTAACCTGGACATCGCGGACGCCACCAAGTTTCTCGGCGGGCCCTACGAGTTCATGGGGGTGGCGGTGCGCTCCGGAGAGCGGGACCAGCGCCTCGACGAGATGCGCCGCCTCGCCCGCGCCCTGGAGAAGGGTCTCAAGGCGACGCGCTCCGAGCCCGTCGAGAAGCTCATCGGCGCGCTCCCCAAGGCGATGGTCGCGGGCGGGAACACCAAGCGGCTCGCCGCCGCCCTGGGCCGCTACCGCGAGTCCCTCTACCCCGAGAACGCCAGGATCGACCCGGCGGCCTCCCTCCGCGTCGCCAACTCGCACAAGGAGGCGGGCATCCTCAAGCCGGAGGTCGACATCCAGGGCGTCCTCGACCTGAAGGTCCTGGGAGGCTGACGGCGATGCTCCGCGTCTCGAAGGTCACCCTCTCCTACGGGGCCGAGCCCGTCCTGGAGGGGGCAAGCCTCAAGGTGGAGAAGGGGCAGTTCACGAGCCTGGTCGGCCCCTCCGGCTCGGGCAAGTCCTCCCTCCTGCGCGTCATCATGGGGCTCCAGCGGCCCGAGGCGGGCATCATCGACCTGTCGGCCGGGCGCGAGGAGGTGGGCATCCTCTTCCAGGACGACGCCCTCCTGCCCTGGCGCACCGCGCGGGAGAACGTGGCCCTGGGCCTGCGCGCGCGGGGGACCCCCAAGACGAAGGCCGGGCAGGAGGCCACCTCCTGGCTGTGGCGGATGGGCTTGGCCGGCTTCGAGGAGCGCTACCCCCGCGAGCTGAGCGGCGGCCAGCGCAAGCGCGTGGCCCTCGCCCAGGTGCTGGCGCTGCGCCCGAGCCTGCTCCTGATGGACGAGCCCTTCGCCTCCCTCGACGCCATCGTGCGCCACCGCATCACCCAAGACCTCCTGCGGTGGGTGGAACACGAGAAGCTGACCGTCCTCCTCGTCACCCACGACCTGGAGGAGGCCCTCGTCCTCTCCGACACCGTCTACCTCCTCTCCCAGGGCCCGCGCGCCTCGGTGCGCGAGTGCTACCACGTGCCCATCCCCCGGCCGCGCGACCTCGTCCAGGCGCGGGCGCACCCGGCCTTCGCCTCCCTGCTGGGCCGGCTGTGGCAGGACCTCTCCGACGAGGTGGGCGAGCAGCACGCCGCCACCGTCCAGCCGCTGAGGCGGGAGGCGTGAGCCCCGCCCCGAACCGCGCCTGGGTCCGCCAGCTCCTCGCCCTCGGGGTCTTCCTCGGGTTGTGGGAGGGGGCGGCGCGCGCGGGCCTCATCAACCCCTTCTTCCTGCCCGCTCCCTCCGCCGTCGCCCGGGTGCTCCTGACCCTCCTGGGCGAGGGGACCATCTGGCCCCACCTCTACGCCACCTTCCTGGCCGCCTTCCTGGGGCTGCTCGCGGGCATCGGCGCGGGGGCGGTGCTGGGCTTCGCGGGGGCGCTCGCCGCCTGCGTGGCGGAGCTCCTCGTCCCGGTGATGATCCTCCTGAACGCCGTCCCCCGCGTGATCCTCGCCCCTCTCTTCGTGATCTGGCTGGGGATCGACCTCGAGTCCAAGGTCGCGCTCGCGTTCGTGCTGGTGGCGGTGGTGATGTTCTTCGCCGTCTACAGCGGGATCAAGGACGTGGACCGCCGCCTCATCGAGCGCGTCAAGACGCTCGGCGGGGGCCGGTGGGTGCTGCTGAAGGAAGTCTACGTCCCCTCGGTCGTGGTCTGGGTGATGGGGGGGATGAAGGTGGCCGTGGGCTTCGCCTTCACGGGCGCGGTGGTGGGGGAGTTCGTGGCCTCGAGCCGGGGGCTGGGCTACCTCCTCTCCTTCGCCCAGAGCACTTACAACGCCGCCCTCTCGATCGCCCTGGTCCTCCTCGTCATCGCCTTCGTCCTCCTGCTCTTCGGCGCCGCGGGCCTGCTGGAGCGGAGGCTGCTCAGGTGGAAGTACCGCTAGGCCCCCCTCCCCCCCCAGCACCCCAGGCGGCATTTCCCCCCCGCCAGCCGCCCTCAGCGAAGCAAAATCGTATTGAGAGGAAAGTGTCCCATTTCAGTTTGATACGAAATGAGTGACCCAGGTCACTCATTTGCCACAATCTTCACAACTTCCCGCCCATGCAATGTGCTATGCTTCCCGTACATCCTAGAAGGGACGGGAAGCACGGATCGCCCAGCGGACGCCATCCCGTCCCAAAATGAAAAGGGAGAGGGAGTCATGAGACGCATTGTCGCCGCCACAATGTTCGCCGGCGGCCTCCTGCTGCTCGCGGCGGAGGCCGTCCTGGCCCAGGCGCCGCCCCCCGGCCCGCCGATCGGGCCGCCGCCCAGCCCGGCGCAGATCAACGCCCGGCGGGCCTGCAACGCCCAGCCCGTGGGCCCCGGCCGCACCGCCCCCAGCGGCGCGCCTGCAACAACGCGCCCCCGGCCCAGCGCGGCCAGTGCATCGCCAACGCCTGCCGCAATGTGGCTCCCCAGTTCCGGCGGGCCTGCACCACCGGCGCCGGCCCCTACGCGGCCGTCACCCCGCCGCCCGCGCCCACGAACGTGGCCCAGCGGCGCGCCTGCAACACCCGGCCCCCGGACCAGCGGCCGGCCTGCATTGCCGCCGCCTGCGGCCCCGTGGCCCCCAACTGGCAGGGAGCCTGCCGGGCCGGCGCAGGCCCCTACGCGGCCTTCACCCCGCCGCCCCCGCCCACGAACGTGGCCTCCCGGCGCGCCTGCAACGCTAGGCCCCCGGACCAGCGGCCGGCCTGCATCGCCGCCGCCTGCGGCCCCGTGGCCCCCAACTGGCGCGGCGCCTGCCAGAGCGGCGCAGGCCCCTACGCGGCCGCCCCGCCCAGGCCTCCCGCGCCCACGAACGTGGCCCAGCGGCGGGCCTGCAACACCGCGCCCCCGGAGCAGCGCGGACAGTGCATCGCCAACGCCTGCCGCAACGTGGCTCCCCAGTTCCGGCAGGCCTGCACCAGCGGCTCGGGCCCCTACGCGGTCGTGGTAAGGCCGCCCGTGCCCAGGCCGCCCGCGCCCGTGAACGTGGCCGCCCGGCGCGCCTGCAACACCCGGCCTCCGGACGGGCGCGGCGCCTGCATCGAGGCCGCCTGCCGGAACGTCCCGGCTCCCTTGCAGGGGGCCTGCCGGGCCGGCTCGGGCCCCTACGCGCTCGTCCGCCCGCCGGTCCGCCCGCCGGTCAGGCCGCCGGTCAGGCCGCCAGCGGGATTGCAGCAGCTGAACACCCTGCGGGGCGAGATCGGCTCCCGGCGCAACCGGGCGATCGCGCTTTGCAGGCAGCTCTATGAAG
>JACPCT010000378.1 GCA_016184445.1 Candidatus Tectimicrobiota bacterium
GAGCTCCTCCTCGGTGACGATGTGCTTGCGGTAGTTCTTCTTGAGGAACTCGTAGCCCCAGTCCTTGAAGGCGCCCTCGGTGTACTTCTGGATGTTGCCCTTGTGGACGAGGCAGAAGTACTTGCACTTATTGTGGATGGCGTACTCGATGGCCTTCTTGACGATCCGGCGGCTGCAGAACACCGAGATGGGCTTGATCCCGATGCCGCTGTCCTGCCGGATGTTGCACTTCATCTCCTTGTTCAGGAAGTTGATGACCTTCTTGACCTCCTTCGTGTTCAGCGCCCATTCGATGCCCGCATAGACGTCCTCGGTGTTCTCCCGGAAGATGCACATGTTCACCCAATCGGGGTGCTTCACGGGGGAGGGCACGCCGGGGAACCACCGCACCGGGCGGACGCAGGCGTAGAGATCCAGGAGCTGGCGGAACGCCACGTTCAGGCTGCGGAAGCCGCCCCCGATCGGCGTGGTGAGGGGCCCCTTGATGGCGAAGTAATAGCGCGTGACGGCATCGAGGGTCTCCTGGGGCATGAGCTCCCCGTACTTCTCCTTGGCGTCGTCGCCCGCGTAGATGCGGTACCAGGCGATCTTCCGCTTGCCGCCGTAGGCCTTCTTCACCGCTCCGTCCACGACCTCCATCATCGCGGGCGTGATGTCCACGCCGATGCCGTCGCCGCGCACGTAGCAGACGATCGGATCGTCGGGCATCTGGAGCTTGCCGCCCTTGAAGGTGATGCGGGTGCCTTCCTTCGGCGGCTCGAGCAGCTTCCTCACTTTCGGCTTCGCCTTGACCTTCGTGGCCATTCCCGGCTCCCTATTCCGCGCCCCAAAAGGGCGGACCACCAACCCTACAGGGAGCACCAGTGCCCCCCGATTTATCGCACGAACCAGCGAGCCAGAGGGAATTCCACATCCATACGATGCACGACCCCCCGGCACGGTTCCCCGCCAGGACCGAAGGGGGAGTAAAAGGCCTCCTCATCCTTATCACGTCCACCCGCCGGGTGCCAGCCGCCCGGCCCCGTTTTTCGCGGTCTCCCCGGCGCCTTGACCTTGCCCGCCGGCCGGGGCACTGTATCGGCCTGCGCCCCCCGCCCGGGAACGGGTCTGCCCGATGCCCTCCCCCGCGAAGAAGCGGTTCGGCCAGCATTTTCTCCGGGACCCGGCCGTCCTGCGGGCGATCGTGGCGCTGGGGGAGATATCGCCCGGCGAGCGGGTGCTGGAGATCGGGGCCGGGGACGCGACCCTCACCCGCGCCCTCCTGGCCGCCGGCGCCCGCGTCACCGCCGCCGAGCTGGACCGCGACCTCCTCCCCGGCCTGCGGGAGCTGGCTTCCCGGGAGCCCCTGCTGGTGATTCTCTCCGGCGACGCCATGAAGCTCGACTACAGCGCCCTTCCCTATCCCCAGAAGCTCATCGCCAACCTGCCCTACAACATCGCCTCGGGCCTCCTCTCCCTCCTCTGCGGGTGGCCCGGGCGCTTCCCCCTCATGGTGATCATGGTCCAGCGCGAGGTGGGCGAGCGCCTGGCCGCCCGCCCCGGCGGCAAAGACTACGGCTCCCTCACCCTCTGGGTGAGCCATCGCTACGAGGTCGAGGTGTGCCGCTGGGTTCCCCCGGGCGCCTTCCGCCCCCCGCCCAAGGTGGGCTCCGCCCTCGTGCGCCTGCGGGCGCTGCCCCGCCCCCGGGTGGAGGTGCCCGCCGAGGAAGCCTACTTCGGCCTCATCCGGGCCGCCTTCGCCCACCGGCGGAAGACCCTCCTGAACAACCTCAAGGGCCTGCCCTCTCCTTCGGGGAAAAGCCTGGATTGGCCCGGAATTCTCGCCCGCGCCGGGGTGGAGGGCGGCCTCCGCGCCGAAACCCTCGACGCCGAGGCCTTCGCCCGCATCGCCCGGGCCCGCGCGGACGAATGATCGGGCGCGTCCTCCTCTACCGATGCGGCGCGCTGGGGGACACCCTCCTCGCCGTCGCCGCCCTGGACACCCTCCGGCGCCGCTTCCCGGGCGCCCGCATCGCGCTGGCCGCCCGCCCCGCATGGGGCGCTCCCCTCCTCGACGCCGGCCGGGCGGACGAGCTGCTGGACGCCGAGGCCCGCCCTTTCCACCTTCTCTATCAGAAACCCTCCCCCCCTCGTCCCCTCCGCCGCCAGCCGGGAGAAGGCCCGGAGGCTCACGGCCCCCCTGGGCCTGGACGGGCCCCCCCTGCTGGCCCTCCACCCCGGGAGCGGGGGCCGGGGCAAGTGGGCCCCGCCCGAGGCCCTGGCCCGGGTCGCGAGGGATTACTGCGGCAAGGGAGGCGCCCCGCCCCTCCTCATCCAGGGGCCGGCCGATCAGGAGGCGGTCCGGGCGCTCCAGGCGGCGTGGGGAGGCCCCCTTCCCATCGTGGAGACTCCCCCCACCGAGGTCCTGGGGGCGCTCCTGGCCCAGTCCTCCGCCTACCTGGGGTGCGACTCGGGGGTGAGCCACTTGGCGGCGCTGGGCGGGACGCCGGCGCTCGTCCTCACCGGCCCCGCCTCGATGCCCACCCTCTGGGGGCCCATCGGGCGGCGGGCGGGGTGGATCCCCTGGGGGCGGGCTGAGCAAGGCGCCGCCCGGCTACGGGAGCTGGCCGGGCGGGCCACGGGACCTGCGGTGACGGGTGATATTCCGTAGGGGCGGCCGGCCGGTCGCCCCTGCAAAAAATAAGCAGCTTTCGGCTCGAGTAGGGGCGTATTGCGATACGCCCCTACAGACAGAGATCAACCGGGGATGAACAGCGTGTGGAGAATCTGCGGCTAGCGGAGGAGCTTGCCGAGCCGGTTCCAGCGGACGGTGCCGCGCCCGCTGTCCCAGGACCAGTAGATCACGAAGGCCACGCCCCGGATCTTGTCGTCCCAGCAGGCGCCGGGCCACAGGGAGCAGGGAAAGGGAAGTTCAAGGTTGTAGTCGCCCAGCCGCAGCCGGAGGTGGTCGAGCTGAACCCCCATCCGCAGGAAGTTCCAGAAGCGGCTGTCCTGGCTGTTGTTGCGGTTGTCCCCCAGCATCAGGAGGTGGCCCGGCGGCACCTGGCGGGGCCCCCAGTTGCGCCCCGAGCCCTCGGCCTGGCCGTCGGGCTTGAAGACGGCGTAGGGCTCCCTCAGGGGCGTGCACAGGAGGGGGTTGTCGGGCGTCGCGCAGTTGATGTAGACGTTGCGCCCCCGGATCATCACGGTCTCGCCGGGCAGGGCGGCCACGCGCTTGATGAAGTCGCGGCTCTCGTCCTCGGGGTAGCGGAAGACGATGATGTCCCCCCGCTGGGGGCCGCGGATCCAGTAGAGGAACTTGTTGACGAGGAGATGGTCCCCGATGAGGAGGGTATCCTCCATCGAGCCCGAGGGGATCTTGAACGCCTGGACCACGAAGGAGCGCACGAAGAGCGCCAGCAGCAAGGCGATGGCGATCGCCTCGGCGTACTCACGGAAGGTGGATTTCTCGCGCCGGGGCCGCTCCTCCGCGCGGGCGCCGGCCGTCTGCGATTCGGTCACGGGCCCTCCCGCCCCACGTCCAGCACGGCCATGAAGGCCTCCTGGGGCACCTCCACGGTGCCGATGTTCTTCATCCGCTTCTTGCCCTCCCGCTGCTTCTCCAGGAGCTTCCGCTTGCGGGTGATGTCGCCCCCGTAGCACTTGGCCGTCACGTCCTTGCGCAGGGCCTTGACGGTCTCCCGGGCGATCACCCGGTTGCCCACCGCGGCCTGGATGATCACCTCGAACATCTGCCGGGGGATGAGCTGGCGCATCTTCGTCACCAGGGCGCGCCCGTGGGTGTAGGCCCTCTCCTTGTGGAGGATAGTGGAGAAGGGGTCGATGGGCTGGCCGTTCAGGAGGATGTCGAGCTTCACCGCCTCGGCCGGCCGGAAGCCGAGGTGCTCGTAGTCGAAGCTCGCGTAGCCGCGCGTGATGGACTTCAGGCGGTCGTAGAAGTCGAAGAGGATCTCGGCGAAGGGGAGCTCGTAGATGATCTGGACCGTCTTGGGGTCGAGGTACTCCATCGAGCGCTGGGTGCCCCGCTTCTCCTGGGCGAGCTTGAAGACGGCCCCCACGTACTCGGCCGGGGCGAGGATGGTGCCCACGATGAAGGGCTCCTCGATGTGATCGATCCGGGTGAGGTCCGGGAGCTTGGCCGGGCTGTCGATCTCGATCACCGACCCGTCCCGAAGGTAGATGCGGTAGACCACGGTGGGCGCGGTGATGATGAGGGTGAGGTCGTACTCCCGCTCCAGGCGCTCGCGGATGATGTCCATGTGCAGGAGCCCCAGGAAGCCGCAGCGGAAGCCGAACCCCAGCGCGGGGGAGGTCTCGGGCTCGTAGCTGAAGGCGGAGTCGTTCAGGCGCAACTTCTCCAG
>JACPCT010000379.1 GCA_016184445.1 Candidatus Tectimicrobiota bacterium
GGGGAGGACCAGACTGCGGTCCACGAGGTCTTCCGGCGGATGGCGGGGGAGTGAAGCGAGTACGGGGAGGGGGCTGGTTTCCGTAGGGGCGGCCGGCCGGCCGCCCCTACGGACAAGACGGAAGAGCCCCTTCTTCTGCCCTGCACGCCGGAACATGAGGCAGGCGGGGCGGAGAGCCCTGGCCCCCTCTCCTCTTGGGAGAGGGAGAGTGGCCGGAACCTGCGCGAACTTGCCGCGTGCGCGCCAGGGCGCCGGGGCGTATCTTCCCCTCCGGGGCGGGTTCCGCCCCCGGTGAAATTCCCCTGGGCCGGGCGGGGGGTGTCCAGGGGTGTCTGGGGTATTCCGGGACATTCCGGCCATTTTTTCACCCCGGCTGCCCCCGCCGGCTGGGGGGAGCCGGGAAGGGCGGGGCGTCCAGGGTTCTTCACTGTTTTCCGGCATTTTTCAGTGTTTTTCACAGAAAAAATCGTGTCTCCTGGCGAGGGCGTCATGACGAAGCAGATCGGGTTCCTGGGGCTGGGGAACATGGGCGGGGCGATGGCGGCCAACCTGGTGAAGGCGGGCTTCCGGGTGCGGGGCTACGACCCGGCCCCCTCGGCCCGGGAGCGGGCGGCGGAGGCGGGGGTGGAGGTGGTGGCCTCCCCCGCCGAGGCCGCCTCGGGCGCCGATGTCATCTGCAGTTCCCTCCCCGAGGCGGACCACGCCTACGAGGCCTACCTGGGGGAGAAGGGGGTCCTCGGCGCCGCGCCCGAGGGGGCGGTCTGCTTCGACTTCTCCACCATCTCGGTGGAGGGGAGCCTCCGCCTCGCGGAGGAGGCGGCGGCGCGGGGCGTCCGCTTCCTCGACACCCCGGTGAGCGGGAGCGTGCCCCACGCCAAGGCGGGCACCCTGGCCATCATGGCGGGCGGGGACAAGACGGCCCTCGACGCCCACCGCGACGTCCTGGCCGCCATCGGCAAGGAGGTCCACCACTTCGGCCCGAATGGCTCGGGCCTGCGGATGAAGCTCGTGACCAACCACATCTTCGCCATCCACATCGCGGCCATCGCCGAGGGCCTCACCCTGGGCAAGAAAGAGGGCCTCGACCCCGCCCGGATGGTGGGCTTCCTCAGGGCGAGCGCCGTCCCCAAGATCCTCGACTACAAGGCCCAGCCCATGATCGAGAAGGACTACACCCCCACCTTCACCGTGAACCTCATGCTGAAGGACCTGCGCATGATCGCGGCCATGGCCGAAGGGGCGAAGGTGCCCATCCCCCTCGGCACCCTCTCCCGCCAGGTCTACATGGGGGCGGCGGCCCTGGGCCACGGGAACCGGGACCAGAACGCCATCATCGAGCGCTTCGAGCGGGGGGCGGGCCTCGACGCGGTGAAAAAGAAAGACAAATCATAAGGTTAGAAGGATGGCGCGGGCCCAGGCGCGGGGGAAAAGGATTTCGGTTGCAATTGTTGACAAGATTGGTTTAGAATCTTCCCCGGAATCGACGCATCCTCCCGGGGGCGCATCGCCGGCCGGAGGCGGCCAGCATCCCCAGCCAAACAGGAGACGGACATGGCGAAGAGCGGACGCGACCTTCTCGCCGAGGCGCGCGACACGGTCCCCGAGATCACGGCCGACGAGGTGAAGGCCCTCAAGGACAAGGGCCAGCCCATCCGCCTCATCGACGTGCGCGAGCCGGACGAGTTCCGCGCGGGCTACATCCCCGGCGCGGCCCACGTGAGCCGGGGCTTCCTCGAGCTCAAGATCGAGCAGGTGGTGCCGGACCGCGGGGCCCCCATCGTGGCCTACTGCGCCGGGGGGGTGCGCTCGCTGTTCGCGGGCCAGGTGCTCAAGCAGATGGGCTACACCGACGTGCGCTCCATGGCGGGCGGCTACGGCAAGTGGAAGGACCTGGGCTTCCCCGTCCAGGTGGACAAGCAGCTGACCGCCGAGCAGCTCAACCGCTACAGCCGCCACTTCCTCCTGAGCCAGATCGGGGAGAAGGGCCAGGCCAAGCTCCTGGACGCGAAGGTGCTCTTGATCGGCGCGGGCGGCCTGGGCAGCCCGGCGGGCCTCTACCTCGCCGCCATGGGGGTGGGCACCATCGGCATCGCGGACCTCGACGTGGTGGACATGAGCAACCTCCAGCGCCAGATCATCCACAACAACGACCGCGTCGGCACCCCCAAGGTCGAGAGCGCCCGCCAGACCCTGACCGCCCTGAACCCGGACGTGAGGGTCGTCCTCCACGAGGCGCGGCTCACCCGCGAGAACGCCCTCGAGATCATGAAGGGCTACGACGTCATCGTGAACGGGGCGGACAACTTCCCCACCCGCTACCTCGTCAACGACGCCGCCGTCTTCCTCGGCAAGCCCATCGTGGACGCCTCCATCTTCAAGTTCGAGGGCCAGGCCACCGTCTACCACCCCGCCGCGGGCGGCCCCGTGCCCTCCTGCCAGGACGCGGGGGTGCTGGGCTCGCTCTGCGGCACCATGGGGAGCATCCAGGCCACCGAGGCCGCCAAGCTCATCGTCGGCTTCGGCGAGCCCCTCGTGGGCAAGCTCCTCATGTACGACGCCATGAAGAGCCAGTTCCGCACCCTCAAGGTGCGGCGCGACCCCGCCTGCCCCGTCTGCGGGGACAACCCCACCATCACCGAGCTCATCGACTACGAGTTCTTCTGCGGCCTGCGCGAGGAGCCCGCAGCGGCGGGGCACAACGGCCACAGCCACTAGGCGAAGAGCGGCAGATCAGAAGCAAGAAGCCCCCGGCGACGAGCCGGGGGCTTTTTTGTTTGTCAAGCGAAATAAGTATAATCCCGAATAATCACTACCAAACGGAGTAGCAAATACATATGAGTGCCTTAGTCAGACTTCTTGCATGGCTTGCGTTTATCCTATCTGGCATTTGGCTATATCGAGAGCCCAAGCTTGAATCTGCGATCGCTTTTTTAGG
>JACPCT010000380.1 GCA_016184445.1 Candidatus Tectimicrobiota bacterium
TCCTCCGGGACCTCGAATCCGCCCCAGCTGATGTTTGCCGGCTCCAGCATCACCGGGGAGAGGTCCGGAATCTCCACCAATATCGGGGATTCGTCGAATTCATAGCGGCAGAAGCGGTGGTTTCCGGCGGGGCCGGGCATTTTCTTCGGCCCTTCTATAGGAAGCGGGGTCGGTTCGGAAATCAGATATCTCTCTCCTAATATGGTATCAAACGATTTTCGCGCGACAGTTATTCTCCATTTTGGCCTGACATTTTTCGTATCAATCTGAGCCGAGGCTCGGTCGCCGCCGCCCCCTTACCCGGAGTCTCCCCGCGGAGAAAAAAAAGAAACCCGGGCGGAGCGCACCGGCTCACGTCATGTAGCCGCCCGCGTTGATGAGCAGCGTCTGGCCGGTGATGTAGCCGTTGCGGACCAGCATGAGGACGGCCTCGGCCACTTCCCCGGAGGTCCCGAAGCGCCCGATGGCCGCCCGCGGGGCGGTGTGGCCGAGGTCCTTGGTCTGCATCTCGGTCTCGATGCCCACGGGCGCGACGGCGTTCACGGTGATGCCCTCCCTCACGAAGGCGGCGGCGTAGGCGCGCGAGAGGCCGATCATCCCCGCCTTGGAGGCCACGTAGTGCGGGCCCACGGCGCCGCCGGTGTAGGCGGCGCCCGAGGAGACGTTGACGATCCGCCCCCAGCGCCGCTCCCGCATCCCGGGCAGCACCTCCCGGCTGACGAGGAAGGCGGAGGTGAGGTTCACCGTGATCGCCTCGTCCCAGTCCGCCTCGGTGATCTCGAGCGGGGCGCGCTTGCGGGCGACGCCCGCGTTGTTGATGAGGATGCCGATCGGCCCGAGGGCGGCTTGGACGCCCTCCACCAGGGCCTTGGCCCCGGCGGCGCGGGAGACGTCCGCCCGGAAGGGGAGGGCCTGGCCGCCCGCCGCGCGGATGGCCCCGCAGACCCGCTCCGCCTCCTTCTCGCGCTCCCGGTAGTTCACGGCCACGGCGCAGCCAGCCCCGGCGAGGGCGAGGGCGCACGCCTCGCCGATGCCCCGGCTCGCCCCCGTCACCAGGGCGGTCCTGCCTTCCAGGGATTCCATCCTAGCCTCCCGATTGATGATGGCTCGGATCAGGTTAGATGATCGCCGCTACCATACCAGAGAGGCGGGGAGGGCGCTTCCGGGAAAGGGCGATGACCCGCCTTCGCGTAGCCCGCCTCGGTGGGCGAAGGAAGGCAAGCATCGCCCCCGCGGACGTGATCGGCGGTGGCATTCATCCGCAGGGGCGTATTGCAATACGCCCCTGCGGACCGCGCCGGTGACGGTTCCGGAGGGAGGCCGGGTGAGGCGGCGGGCCGGTCCCGCCGGGGGCCGCCTAGCCCAGCATGTCGATGATCTTGGTCATCACCACCATGTTGAGGTAGTTGAAGTCGATGGGCTTGGTGATGTAGTCGTGGGCGCCGAGGGTCATGGCGGCCTTGGCGATCTCCTCCTCGTGCACCGCGGTCACCATGATCACCCCGACCGCGGGGTCGATGCGCTTGGCCTCGCGGAGGGTCTCGATCCCCCCCATGCCCGGCATCCGCACGTCCAGGAGAATGAGGTGGGGGCGGTGCGCCTTCATCTTCTCGATGGCCTCCTGGCCGGAGAAGGCGGTCTCGACCGCGAACTCCCGCCGCGCGAGCTCCGAGGCGAGGAATTCCACGACATCCTTCTCGTCATCCACGATCAGAACGCGCGGGAGCTGCTTGCTCATGCTCCTCCTCCTTGATGGGAAGACGGACGATGAAGGCCGCGCCGCCGTCCGGGTTGTTCTCGGCCCAGATCTCGCCGCCGTGGGACTCGACGATGCCGTAGGAGACGGAGAGCCCCAGGCCCGTGCCCTTGTCCTCGGGCTTGGTGGTGAAGAAGGGGTCGAAGATGCGGGGCATGGCCTCGGGCGGGATGCCGGTGCCCGTGTCGCTCACCCGCGTCTCCCACCACCTGGCGCCCTCCTTGGTCACCTCCCGCGAGGCGACCGTCAGGGTGCCGCCCTGGGGCATCGCGTCCATGGCGTTGCGCAAGAGGTTGAAGAAGACCTGCTGGATCTGGCCCTTGTCGCCGAGGAGGGCGGGGGCCTCCTTGGCCAGGCGGTAGCGCACCTCGACGCCCGCCAGCCGGAGCTCGGACTCCAGGGGCCGGAGGCACTGGCGCAGGGCGTCGTCGGGGCTGAAGGGCTCGCGCTTGGCGGCCTCCTCGCGGGAGAAGCGGCGCAGGTCCTCGCAGATGCGGCTGATGCGCTCGACGTTGCGGAGGATGACCGTGGCCGACTGGTGCGGGCTCGTCCCCTCCGCGTTCTCCCACATGAGGCGCTGGGCGTGCAGGCCGATGATGTTGGCCGGGTTCAGGATCTCGTGGGCGGCCCCCGCCGTGAGGGTGCCGATGGAGGGGAGATGGGCGTGGGTCTGGGCGTTGGCGACGGCCGTGGCGGCGCCGCTGGCCAGGGCGGCGGCCACCTCGATCTCCGCCTCCGTGAACTCGCGGACCCCCTCCGTCAGGCAGCTCAGCACGCCGATCACCTCGCCCCGCGCCTTCAGGGGGAGCCCCAGGTAGGAGCCGATCCCGAGCCTCCTCGCCTCCTCCTTGCGCATGAACTGGGGCGACTCGGCCACCTCGCGGAGGTACACGGGCTCGCCCCGGGAGGTGACCAGGCCCGCCACTCCCTCCCCCTTCGGCAGCCGCTCCACGCCGACGATCTCGGCCCACTCGCCGATGCGCGCCCTCGCCACCAGGTCCCCCCCCTCGTCCGCCACGAACAAGATCACCAGGGAAAGGCCGAGAAGCTCGCTGGCCGCCCGGGCGACGAAGGCGAGCACCTCCTCCTCCTCGAGGCTGGAGGTGACCTGGGCCATGAGGCCGTTCAGGGCCTTCAGGCGCCCGATGTAGGCCTCCCGCTCCCGCTCGGCGAGCTTCTGCCCGGTCAGGTCATGGAAGATGACGGTCCTGGCCACCACCTTCCCGCTCGCGTCCCGGACGGGGGAGGAGGTGAGGCGGACGGGGACGAGG
>JACPCT010000381.1 GCA_016184445.1 Candidatus Tectimicrobiota bacterium
GAATCTCCTCGATGTTCATGCGGACCTCAAGCGTATGGGAATAGAGGGAAGGTGCGCCGCTCCGCTTCTTGGGACAGGGCCATTGTAGCGCCGCCCCCGGAGGGGGGACAATGGGCGGGGACGGCTCGGTCAATGAAGGGCCGGTTGTCTTCGCAGGGGCGAGGCATGCCTCGCCCCTGCGGAGGCCGCCGCCGTTGCACATCCGTAGGGGCGGGTTTCAAACCCGCCCCTACGGATTGAATATCGCACAGGATTTTGTAGGGGCGACCGGCCGGTCGCCCCTCCGGAAATCTTGGCGGAGGGTGAGCCCGCATGAATCTAAAAGGCATGCCCGCTTGAGAACCCTCGCCCCCTACCTCCACCCGGCCTTCCAGGTGTGCGTCCTCGCCCTGGGGCTCTGGGTGCTGCGCCTGGGGCTCGGGGTGCGCCGGGCCCGGAGGGGGGCTCCCGGCCCCGGGCGGGCGCGCCTGGCGGGGCGGCACATGCGCCTCGCGCGCGGGTTCACCGGCCTCCTCGCGCTGGGCTACCTCCTGGGCCTCGCCGGGATGGGCCTCGCCCTGGGGGAGCCCCTCCTCCGCACCGCCCACGGCTACTTCGCCACCCTGGCCCTGGCGCTGCTCCTCCTCACCGCTTACCTGGGCCGCCGCCTGCGCCTCGCCCCCGGGCGGGAGGACCTGCGCCAGATCCATTCCTACGCCGCCTTCCTGACGATCTTCCTCTGCCTGGCCGTGGCCTTCCTGGGGATGAACCTCCTCCCCTGATCCCGCCCGTCGCTGGCGCGGCGGCCCCGGGTGGGGTAAGAGAGCGGCCGGGACGGCCCCCCGGATGGAGACGGACGGCGTGACCCCGAGAACCGCGAGCCTGCTTCTCGTCCTTCTTGCCCTGCCTCTCAGCGCGGTTGCCGCCGGGCCGCCGGGGGACTACGGGGAGGGCCAGCGGCTCTACGGGGAGGTCTGCTTCTCCTGCCACGGCAACCGGGGGGACGGGCGCGGCCCCAACTGGAAGAGCACCCGTCCCCGCCCCCCGGCCTTCACCAGCCCCCTGATGAAGCGCATGACGGACGACTACCTCTTCGCCGTCACCAAGTTCGGCAAGCTGAACCTCCTCAAGGAGCGGACGGGAGGCTTCAAGCTCCGGGGGGCCAAGCCCGCCGCCATGCCCGGCCCCGCGGACTCCATCGAGGACGGCCAGATCCGCGCCCTCCTCCGCTGGGTGCGGGGCTTCCCCGCCGGGAAGCAGCCGGACGACCCCACGTCGCGGGAGATCTACCAGGCCGCCTGCGCCGAGTGCCACGGGAAGGCGGGAAGGGGGGACGGCGAGACGGCCCTGGGCGGCCAGCCTCCGGGCTGGCCCTTCGTGAGCCGCATCCAGCCCCCGCCGGCGGACCTCACGAGCCGGGAGCAGATGGCCCGCTTCGGCGGCCGCTACCTCTTCTGGCTCGTCAAGCTCGGGCGGATCGGCGCGGCCGAGGAGAAGGGCTACGACTACATGGAGCCCTTCGGCCACATCCTCAAGGACGCGCAGATCTGGAGCCTCGTCCGCTACGTCCGCGAGGCCTTCATCGAGGGGAAGCCGAGGGGGAGGTAGGGGGGGCGGAAGAACTTGTAGGGGCAGGCCCCCGTGCCTGCCCCGATGCGGGCGGCCACGGGGGACCGCCCCTACAACACCTGTCATCCGGCCACCCGTTGGGGCGGGTTTGAAACCCACCCCTACCAATACCCTTCATCTGCCCACCCGTAGGGGCGCACGGCCGTGCGGCGCTACAGAACATCCTTACCTTCCGGCGTTCCCCTACCCCACCTGCCGCGCCAGGGCCGCGAGCGCGTCCATCCTGGGCAGGAGGGCATCCTTCGCTGCCGAGGCCACGTAGAAGAGCGCCCGGCGGACCCCTTCCTTCTTGTGGCGCTCCAGGGCCGCCGCGTCCGTGGGCGCGAAGAAGAGGGAGGTCGGTATCTTCCCCCGCCCCGCCTTGGCGGCCATCTCGTTCAGGCGGTCCATCTTCTCCTTGAAGGAGTCCTTCTGCCCGCGCGCGTTGGGCATCCACTCGTCCCCGTAGCGCACCACGCGCTCCAAGGTGCGCGGGCCCTGCCCCCCGACGATGACCGGCGGGTGGGGCTTCCGCACGGGCTTGGGCCAGGACCAGATGGCCTCGAAGTCCACGAAGCGGCCCCGGTAGGTGGCGATGTCCTTCGTCCAGATCTCCTTCATGGCCTCGATGCGCTCCCGCATCACCCCCCAGCGGCTCTCGAAGCGGGTGCCGTGGTTCCCCATCTCCTCGCGGTTCCAGCCCCCGCCCACCCCAAAGAGCACCCGGCCCCCCGAGAGGAAGTCCAGGCTCGCCACCTCCTTGGCCGTGATGATGGGGTCGCGCTGGATGACGAGGCAGATGCCCGTCCCCAGCCTCCTTGGCCGTGATGATGGGGTCGCGCTGGATGACGAGGCAGATGCCCGTCCCCAGCTCGATGGTCTGGGTGGCCCCCGCCGCCGCCGCCATGGCCACGAAGGGGTCCAGGTTGCGGATGTACTCGGGCGGCACGCTCCCCCCGCCCGGCCAGGGCGTCTTCTGCTCCGAGGGGATGTGGGTGTGCTCCGGGAAGAGGAGGGCGCCGAAGCCGCGCTCCTCGGCCGCCCGCGCCATCTCGGCGGGGGGCATCGCAAAGTCCGCGGGGAAGATGCACAGGCCGTATTGCATGGGGGATATCCTCATATGATGAGAACAAGGTCCGTAGGGGCGAGGCACGCCTCGCCCCTGCAATCATTCCAGGCTTAAATCCGTCCCCTCACCACACCCTCCCCCGCGCGGCGACGGGCCAGACGGCCTCAAGCGTGCCCGCCTCCATCCCGCCCCGGATGGCGTGGTAGCGGTCGTAGAGGTTGATGGTGGTGTCGCAGTGGCTGGGCTGGAAGAGGAGGGTCTCGCCCAGCTCGGGGCGGCGGCAGCCGGGGGCGAGGTCGAGGATGCCGTGCTCGTCCCCCGCGACGCGGTAGGCGGCGTCCACCAGCTCCAGGCAGACGGGCCAGCCGCTGTCCGAGGAGAGGGCCTTGTGGCCCCCGTCCACGACGATTCGATCAGGGGCGGGGGCGCTCACCACGGTGGTCAAGACGAAGAGGCTGGGCTCGAAGTCGTCGTTCACGGCGCCCCCGGGGCCG
>JACPCT010000382.1 GCA_016184445.1 Candidatus Tectimicrobiota bacterium
GGAGGGTGGGCCGGCTTATGTGTCCTTGCGGTTCATCTCCCCCTTCGAGGCCGTCCGCGTCATCCGGGAGGCGGGGGGCGCGGCCACCATGGCCCACCCGGGCCTGAGCGCCTCGGATGAGATCATCCCGGCGCTGGCCGAGGCCGGCCTGGCCGGCATCGAGGTGGAGCATCCCTCCCAGGACGATGCGGCGCGGGCGCGCTACCGGGAGATGGCTTCCGGCCTCGGCCTCTTGTGCATGGGCGGCTCGGACTGCCACGGCGCGCGCCCTGGGCCGGAGCGGATGGGGCGCCACAACCAGCCCCTCCGCCTCCTGGAGGAGCTGAAGGGCCGCCTGGGGCGGAGCGCGGAGCCCTGAGAGGGGAGGCTCAATGGCCCTGCGGGATCAGTTCGTCCGCCGCTGGCGGCTGTTGCGCGCCTTCGAGGAGGGAGGGGATTACGAGGCCGGGGAACTGCTGAAAGTTCTGGCCCGGGAGGAGGAGCCAGGGGCGGAGCGGCCCTGGAGCCTCCGCACGCTGCAGCGCGACCTTTCCCACCTCGTCCAGGCGGGTTTCCCGCTGGAGGGAGTACGAAAAGGCCGCAAAATGCGGTATCGTCTATCCGCGGCCTTTTCGGTCTCTGTCCCGGAGCCCCTCCGGCCCTCGGAATGGGCGGCCCTATACTACGCCTTGTCCGTCTTGAGAAAGGCGCCGGGCAACCCCTTCCGGGAGGAGCCGGTGATCGGCTCCCTCCGGGAGCAGACCCGGCTCAGGCGGGTCGGGGAGGCGCTGGCCCGGGCGATCGAGGAGGGCCGGCCCGTGCGGCTGCTGGCCGCCCGGCCCGGGGAGCCGCGGCGCCGGTGGTGGCGGGTGGACCCCTACTTCCTTGGCTTCGAGGGCGGGTCCTGCTACCTCCTGGGCCGGGACGCCGAGCGCGGCGCGATCGAGGTGTGGCCGCTTCAGGCCGTCGAGACGGTGCGGGCCGGGCGGGGGGCGTTCCAGCTCCCCCTGGGCCTGGACCTGGAGGGAGCCTTGGCCGAGCGCCTGCGCCGGGCCGGCGGGGCGGGCTGGAGTGTGCGGCTGAGGTTCAAGAAGGGGGCCTCCCTGGCAGGGGTGGCCGCGTTTCTCGCGGAGGCCTTCGGCGCCGCGCAGCGGACGGGGGGGAGGGGGGACGGCGAGCTGACCGTCCGCACCTCGGACCTCCTGGGGCTGCGCCGGTGGCTGGTGGGCTTCGGCCCCGAGGCGGAGGTCCTGGCCCCGCGCGAGCTGCGCATGGCGGTGGCCCAGGACCTGGAGGCCGCCCTCGGGAGATACAAGAAGAGCGGGCGCAGGCCGGAGGGGTAGGGCCCGGCCGGGCGCGCCGTGAAGGAGGGCCGCATATGCGTCTGCGGAAAGAGATGATCGAGCGCGTCTCGGGGAAGGTGGTGGACCGCCTTGTCCGGCGCGAGCTGGTCACGGAGGACGCGGACATCGGGGAGCTGCGCCAGCGCGTCAGCCGCGTCATCGAGGCGGACCTGAGCGTGGAGGACCGGCTCAACGAGGAGGTGAAGGAGCTCCTCCGCGACTACCAGGATGAGATGGACAAGAGCAACGTGGACTACAGCCGGCTCTTCACCATGGTGAAAACCAAGCTCGCCCGCGAGCGGAACCTGGTCCTCTAGGGGCCGGCGCCTGGGACAGGAGGTGCGGCCGTGAAGCTGAGCCGCGAGAAGATCAATCACCTGACCAACCTCATCGTGAAGGACCTCGAGGAGTGGCGGGACTCCCCCCTCACCGGCGATCCGCAGGAGGTGCGGATCAACGTCATGCGGGCCATCACGAACGAGCTCATGATCGACGACGACATCGACGAGGAGGTGCGGCGCATCCTGAGCAGCTACTCCAGCCGCCTCATCGAGGGAAGCCGCGACTGGGACATCCTCTACAACAAGCACTATGAGCAAGAGGCCCGCCGCCGGGGCCTCTAGCGCGGCGGGGGTGGCGTGCTGCGGGTCGGCCTCACCGGGGGGATCGCCAGCGGCAAGAGCGCGGTGAGCCGGGCGCTGGCCCGCCGGGGTATCCCCGTCATCGACGCCGACCAGATCGCCCGCGAGCTGGCCGCCCCCGGCTCGGACGCCCTGCGCGAGATCGTCGAGGCATTTGGCCGCGAGGTTCTCTCCCCCGACGGGAGCCTTGACCGGTCGAGGCTGGGCGGGCTGGTCTTCTCGGACGAGGCCAAGCGCCGCCGCCTGGAGGCCATCCTCCACCCCCGCATCCGGGCCGAGCAGGACCGCCGCCTCCAGGAGCTCGAGGAGGAGGGGGTTCCCGTGGCCGTGGTGGACGCTGCCCTTATGGTCGAGGCGGGGGCCTGGCGGCGCTTCGACCTCCTGGTGGTGGTGGACAGCCGGGAGGCGGACCAGATCGCCCGCCTGATGGAGCGGAACGGCCTGGACGAGGCCGCCGCCCGGGCCCGCGTCCGGGCCCAGATGCCCCTCTCCGAGAAGGTCAAGTACGCCGACCGGGTGGTGGACAACCGGGGGGCCCTGGAGGAGCTCGAAGGGCGGGCCGAGGCCCTGGCGGACTGGCTCCTGGAGCGGGCCCGGAAAAATCTTCTGTGGGATATTGACAAATCCGGTCCGGGTGCGTAAATTAGAGGCGGTTCGGCAGGACTCCCCTATTTTAGCCAATCGCCCACACCTCCGAACTCTTTTTCTGAATCTGAATCGCGGCGAAGTTGTACCGCCGAAGGCCCGGCGGGGGCGGCGCTTAGGGCGCCGGAGGGGAAACGCCCCGCCCGGCTGCGGAAGGCGGGGACAGGCCGCTTAGCATCCCTGGTTCGGACGCATTTCTTCTCGCCCATTCGCTTCCCGATGGCTGGAATACGAGGAACACGGATTGCCGAGGGGTCGAACCTGTATCCACAACAACGCCGCCTCCGCCCATCGGACCCAGGCCACAACAACGCCGCCTCCGCCCATCGGACCCAGGCCCATGAACCGGGAACCTATCGTGTAAGCGTGCAGCTCGCCGCTTGAGGCCGCGTTGGCCTCCCCGCTGCGGGTGTGGCGATGCGAGGGCTCTTCCAAGCCTCCTCCCGCACCCCGGGCGGCGAAGTGAGTCCTACCTGGAACTAAGGAGAAAGAGGGAATGGCGATCGCCTCCAAGGAACGGGATGTAAACCTCGCAGAACTCAAGCGCAAGACGATTATCGAACTGAACAAGATCCTCAAGGACCTCAACATCGAGGGCACCAGCGGCCTGAGGAAGCAGGATCTCATCTACAAGATCCTCGAGGCCCAGACCGAAAAGGAGCGCGCCGACGGCGGGGGCGGCGTCATCTTCGGCGAGGGCGTGCTGGAGATCCTGCCGGACGGGTTCGGCTTCCTGCGCTCGCCCGCCTACAACTACCTGCCCGGCCCCGACGACATCTACGTCTCGCCGAGCCAGATCCGGCGCTTCAACCTGCGCACGGGCGACACGGTGGGCGGCGAGATCCGCCAGCCGAAGGAGGGCGAGCGCTACTTCGCCCTGCTCAAGGTCGAGAAGATCAACTACGAGGCCCCCGAGGCGAGCCTCGAAAAGGTGCTCTTCGACAACCTGACGCCCCTCTACCCGAACCGGCGCGTCCGGCTCGAGATCCCCGGCGGGGACATGAGCAGCCGGATCATGGACCTGCTGACCCCCATCGGCTTCGGCCAGCGGGGCCTGATCGTCGCCGCCCCGCGGACCGGCAAGACGATGCTCCTCCAGTCCATCGCCAAGAGCGTCGCCACGAACCACCCCGATGTGCACCTCATCGTGCTCCTCATCGACGAGCGGCCCGAGGAGGTGACCGACATGGAGCGCTCCGTGCGCGGCGAGGTCATCAGCTCCACCTTCGACGAGCCGGCCTCCCGCCACGTGCAGGTGGCCGACATGGTCATCGAGAAGGCGAAGCGCCTCGTCGAGCAC
>JACPCT010000383.1 GCA_016184445.1 Candidatus Tectimicrobiota bacterium
CTGATCGGTGTCGATGGCGTAGTTCATCGCCAAGCGGAGGTTGACGTCCGTGAAGGGGTTGGGCTGCCGGGTGAGGAAGCTCATGAAGAAAATGCGCACCGAGGGAACGGCGGCCACCTGGATGCTGGGGTCCTTCTCCAGGGCGGGCACGAACTGCTCCCGAACGTCGTTGATGATCTCCACCTCGCCGAGCCGCAGGGCCTGGACCCGCGTGGTGGCCTCGACGATGTGGCGGAGGACGACGGTCTGGGGCCGGTTGGGGTACATCTTGTCCGCCCACCAGTTCGGGTTCGCCTCGAACTCCATCCGCTGGCCCTTGGTCCAGGACTTGAGGATGTAGGGGCCCGATCCGAAGGTGTTGCGGGAGATCTTGGCCTTGTCAATGTCCTTCGTTTGGAGGGACATGACGTGGCCCCAGCGGTCCAGCCGGTTCAGGGTGCCGTTGTCGGCCGTCTTGTTGTGCCAGATGAGGGTCTGGCCGTCGAGGACCTCGATGCGGTCGAAGGTCGCGAAGTAGGGCCGCTGGCGGCTCTTCAGCTCGGGGAGGAAGACACGGCTGGTGGGGGTCCATGGTGGGCGGCTCGCCCGTCAGGACGACGGTGAGCTTGCCCTTGGCGGCCTCCGACGGTACGGCCCAGGCGGCCGTGAAGGCGATGAGGACGAGCGGCAGCGTTATCCACTTTCGCATGGGGTGGCCTCCTCGATCATGCTTCTTGTTTCCTCGGAGAGGCCTCCCGGGGGGAGGGCTCTCCAGGGGTGGGAGGTGATGACTCAGCTTATCCATCCTTCCGATTTGAGGTGTCAAGGAGGGAACCGAATCTCCCCGTTGAGACGAACCCCGGCCGGCGTGTTCCGCTAAGTGGTCCCGGGAAAAAGAGGGGGAAGACCATTTCCGTGCGGCTTGCGGCCGTAACGTCTTGAAGTACGCCCTCTTGCGGCCTTCATCCGGGACGGGCTGGAAGAAGGGCTCCCCCGGAGCCGCAAGCGCGAGAGCCGGCGGGGGAAGCCGGTGTTCCCACCCTCCGGTGCATTGCCGCGCCCATCAAGTCTCTTTAGTATATGCGCGTGCTTGAAGCTCTCCATTTGAACGCGCTTTTTCTCCTCGGACTCCGTTGAGGGACGCCATGAAGACCTATCCCAAGGGAATCGTCGGAGCCCCCGTCACGCCGTTCACGCCGGACGGCCGGGTGGACCTGGGCACATTCGCCAAGCAGGTGAACTTCCTCATCGAGCGGGGTGTGCACCTGCTCGCCCACCCCATGCACATCGGGGAGTCCCTCAACCTGACCGGCGGGGAGCAGCGGGACTTGGCCAAGTGCCTCGTGGACTCCGCGCGGGGCCGGGTGCCGGTCTACGTGAACGTGAGCGCCGGGGGCACCGGCCTGGCGCTGGACCTCGCGCGCTACTGCGAGAGGATCGGGGCGACGGGCGTCGTCCTTCTCCCCCCCTACCACTGGAAGCCGCCCAAGGAGGCCCACATCGACCACTTCATGACGGTCGGGGGCGGCATCGGCATCCAGGTGATCGCCTACAACAACGCCGGCGCGGTCCACATCGAGATCGGCCACGACGTCCTGGCCCATCTCATCGAGCGCCTGCCGAATTTCGTGGGCCTCAAGGACGCCAGCTTCCACATGAAGTACTTCACGGAGGCCTGCCGGGTCTCCTCCGAGCTGAGCCCGGGCTTCTCGGTGTTCACGGGCGTCGAGTACCTCCTCCCCTCGATGCCGCTGGGGGGCTCGGGGGCGTTCTCGGCCTGCGCCGAGGTGGCCCCGAAGTTCACCCTCCGCCTCTACGAGGCCTGCGCCCGGGGCGACCTGGCCTCGGCCCGGCCCATGCAATACAAGATGTCGAAGCTCCTCAACCTCCTCATGCAGAACTACCCGGCCACCATCAAGTACGCCATGCAGGTGATGGGCCGGCCCGTGGGGGAGACGCGCAAGCCGATCCTGCCCCTGGACGCCGAGGCGAAGAAGGAGGTCGAGCGCGGTCTCGCCTCCCTGGGGGTCCTGGAGGAGGAGCCCCGGGGCTGGTGAGCGGCGGGGACCCGGACCTTCCGGCGTGATCGAGGGCTTTTCACGGAGGGCAATCATCATGATCATGCGATGGGCCGCGGTCGCGCTGCTGTCGGTTGCGTTTCTCTGCGCCGGACCGGCGGAAGGCGCGAAGAAGATCAAGGACGGGACCGTGTCGATCACCTTCGGACCCGAGCCCGAGACCATGGACCCCCATACCAGCAGCTCGGCACTCGTGGTGACAGTCCACCGCTACGTCTTCGATACCCTGATGACGCGCCTGCCGGGCGAGGCCATCCCCTCTCCCTGGGCGGCGAAGTCGGCCAAGGCGGTCGATCCCAAGACGTACGAGTTCCAGTTGCGCGAGGGGGTCAAGTTCGCCAACGGGGAGGACGTGGACGCCGCCGCGGTCAAGTTCAGCTCCAGGCGAGGATCTTCCGGGGGATCGGCCGCGTCGAGGAGGTGAGCAAGTGGGCCGTCCGCGTGCACCTGAAGAGCCCCGACCCCACCTTCCTGAACCGGACGGCGAACTGGGGCAACCTCGTGCCCCCGAAGCACTACTCGAGCACCGACCCGAGGGTCCTGGCGACCAAGCCCGTCGGGAGCGGCCCCTACAGACTTGTCAGCTGGAAGAAGGACGAGGGGATGACCTTCGAGGCCAACCCGAACTACTGGCACCCGGAGCTCCCCAAGGTGAAGCGGGTCAAAGTGGTGGCCATTCCAGAGATGGCCTCCCGCGTCGCGGCCCTGCTCAAGGGAGAGGTGGACATCATCCGGGACATCCCGGCCCAGTTCATCCCGCGGATCGACGCCAACGCCGGCACGCGGGTGGTGACCACGCGCAACGTCCGCATCCTGCACCTGGGCTTCAGCCATGAGCTGGGGGGCCCCATCCAGGATCGCCGGGTGCGCCAGGCCATCGCCCACGCCATCGACCGCGAGACCATCGTCAAGGGTGTGGTCGAGGGGAAGGGAGCCGTCGCGAGCCAGCCCCTTCACCAATGGACGGAGGGGCATGACCCGGGCCGGAAGTGGCCCTACTCGTACGATCTCGTGAAGGCGAAGAAGCTCCTCGCCGAGGCGGGCTACCCGGACGGCTTCGAGATCGACTTCCACTCCACCGTGGGCCGCTACCCCAAGGACAAGGAGGTGGCCGAGGTCATCGCCGGCATGCTCCGGAAGGTAGGGCTCAAGGTGAACCACAACGCCTTGACCTGGCAGTCCTTCGTGAACCGCTTCCGGGGCAAGTCCCGGCCGGGCACCAAGCCGTTCCTGTTCTATATCGGCTACGGCAACGGGGGCGGCGAGACGGACATCACCCTGAACGCCCTCGGGGGCTGTAAGGGTGCGTGGAGCGCCTACTGCAACCCGGCGTTCGAGGTGCTGCTCGACATCGCCAACTCCACCCTCGGCCTGCAGGAGCGGGACCGGCTGTTCCGCCAGATGACGGAAGCCATGGCCAGGGACGTCTCCCACGTCTTCATCTGGCAGATGGACGACGTGTACGGCCTGACCAAGCGGGTCGATTGGAAGGTGCGCAACGACGATCGCATCTACGCCTGGGAGATCGATATCAAGTAGCGGCTCGCACGAGCGTGCCGGCGCTCATCCCTGGGTGTTTTCTCGTCATCTTCCTCGCATGAGCGGAGGAGCGTCACCTATGTGTGCAACGCGGTTCATCGACCTGAGCAGCCCCATGGAGAACGGCTCCCACGAGCCGCGCCCGCCCGAGGTGCGGTTCGTCGATCACAAGACCAACGGCCAGAGGAACGCCGAGAAGTACGGCGTCCCCGTGGAGGCTCTCCACGACGGCATGGGCGGGGCGATGGAGTTCATCAAGGTCTCGACCCACTCGGTCACCCACATGGACGCCCCCTACCACTACGGGCCCACCGTCGCGGGCAAGCCCGCCCGGCGGATCGATCAGGTGCCCCTCGAGTGGTGTTTCGCGGACGGCGTCCGCCTCGACCTCCGCCACAAGAGGACGGGGGACTACATCACCCAGGCCGACATCGAGGGCGCGCTCAAGAAGATCGGCTATCAGGTCAAGAAGGGGGACATCGTCCTCCTCTGGACCGGGACGGGAGAGAAGCGCGCCGACCCCAACTACGACGAGCTCCACCCCGGCATGAGCATCGAGGCGACCGAATACCTCCTCGACCGGGGGGTGATGATCATCGCCATCGACGCCTTCGGCTTCGACCGCCCCTTCAGCTTCCAGTCGAAGGACCTGAAGGCGGGCAAGCGCGAGGGCTGGATGCCCTGCCACCACATCCTGGGCCGCCGCCGCGAGTACCTCCAGATCGAGCAGGTTCAGAACCTGGGCGCGATCCCGCGCCCGCACGGCTTCAAGGTCGCCTGCTTCCCGATCAACATCAAGGGGGCCACCGGCGCCTGGGTGCGCCCCGTCGCCATCGTCGAGGATTGAGGAATCCTCTGTCTCTGACAGGAGAGAAATCGGAATGGCCAAGAGAGACGATCTGATGAACGATCCCTCCTTCGCCGAGGCGGTTCCCGCCGGGCAGCGCCTCATAGACAAGCCGGACCTCCCGGCGGAGGGCATGCTGCGCACCCACGCGGCCGAGGTCGAGACCGTCCCCGGCAAGGGCCAGCTCAAGATGGGCCGCGCCCGCCAGTTCACCATTTTCTGCGACGAGCCCTCGCGGATCGGCGGGAACGATGAGTTCCCGAACCCCCTGGCCTACCTCAACATGGCGGTGGGTTTCTGACTGCTCACCCAGGTTACGCGGTACGCGCACATGATGAAGATC
>JACPCT010000384.1 GCA_016184445.1 Candidatus Tectimicrobiota bacterium
TCGAGAAGAAGGCCGAGCGCATGCCCTTCCAGCTGCGGGTCAGCCGGCAAACCAGCAGGAGGCCGTAGCCCAACCAGATGACGACCAGGGGCAGGGTCTTCAGGGGGCCGAAGCTCCACACGGCCCCGTGCTTGGACTGCGCCCCCATCGAGAAGAAGGCCGAGCGCATGCCCTTCCAGCTGCGGGTCAGCCGGCAAACCCGCAGAAGGCCGTAGCCCAGCCAGATGACGACCAGGGGCAGGGTTTTCAGGGGGTCGAAGCTCCACAGGGACCCGTGCTTGGACTGCGCCCACATCGAGCCCAGGAGCAGGCTCGCCGTCAGGAAGGCGAAGCCAAAGTAGAGGATCTTGTGGTTGAGATCGTCCAGCACGTCGAGCGAGGGGAGCCGGCGGAGCCAGGCGCCCGGCCGCCGCGACTTCAGCTGGTGCGCCTGGACGATGTACATCAGGGCGGAGGCGAACAGGAGGAAGAAGGATACCGCGCTCAGCAGGGCGAGAAAGGCGTGGCCCTTGAGGAGGAAGCCCTGCATCTCCAGGGAGTCCCTGCCCCAAGCGCCCGGCAGGGCGGCGGAGTAGCCCGCCAGCACGAAGGCGGCCGGGACGGCGAACCCGCCCAGGGCCATCTCGCGGTAGCGGGCGTACACGAGAAGGTAGAGCAGCACGAGGAACCAGGCCGCGGCGCTGAGCCATACCCATAGGCCCCGTGACTGGCCGGCCATCCCGCTGAAGCCCAGCATCACGGTGTGGAGGACGAAGCCGGCGATGAGCGAGCCGATTCCCCCCCAGGCGGGCAGCTTCCCCTCCGCGAGGAAGTTGTAGAGGTGGGCGATCATCGAGACCAGGTACAGGATGACGAAAACCGCGATCACGGGCAGTGCCCCTCAAGCGCCCGCCTGACGGAAGATCCCGCCCTTCCCGGCAGCCCCAGCGCCCGATCCATGCCTTCCACCAAAGCAGAGTCTCCCCTGGGAAACCAGGGAGGGATTTAACAATTTTAATTGTAGCCCCTGTGGCACCTTTCCGCCACAGACGCCAAGATGAATACTACCGGAGAGTCCCGGATTCAAGAGCCAAGCGGGGATTCTTGCTGGTCAATCTCCTTGAAATCAGGGGTGGTCCGGGGGAACGCCAAACGGCTCTGGCACGCGGGGGACACCGTCCGTATACTGGGAGCCGGCTCCTCGTCCGCCATGGGGGTTCATCGCCGTTGACGCCGCTTCCCCGAATCGACCCGCCGCTGGTGAACGCGAGCGGCATCCTCAGCTATCCCGAGGTGTTCGTGGCCTTTGAGAAGGCCGGGGCCTGCCTGGGCGGCTACGTGACCAAGTCCGTCGGGCCGGTGGAGAAGGCGGGGAACGACAACCCCGTTCGTGGTGTACAGCGGCGAGGGGGACGCGCCGGTCCTCAACTCCCTCGCCCTCCCCACCCAGAGCCCCGACGACTGGGAGAAAGACCTTGGCGCCCTCCGCCTCCAGCGCTCGCGCCTCATCGTTTCCGTCTACGGCGGGACGCCCGCGGAGTTCGCCCGGGTGGCGGAGCGGATGGCCCCCTTCGCCGACGCCATCGAGGTGAACCTCGGCTGCCCCAACAAGGTCCCCGGCGAGCAGACCATCATGGAGAGCATCGGCCAGAGCCCCTCGATCTCGGGCGAGGTGATGCGCCTCGTCCGGGCCGCGTGCGGGAAACCCCTCATCGCCAAGCTCTCCCCCAACAGCGATTACTTGGCGGTGGCCGAGGCCTGTCTGGCGGCCGGGGCGGACGCCCTCGGCTGCGGCAACACCCTCGGGCCCGGCCTCGCCATCGACATCACGACCCGCAAGCCCATCCTCGCGGGCACGACCGGGGGCATCAGCGGGCCCGCCCTCAAGCCGATCAACCTCCGGATGACCTACGAAGCCTATTCGCGCTTCCAATGCCCCATCATCGCCTACGGCGGCATCGCCACCTGGCAAGACGCCGTCGAATACACCTTGGCCGGGGCGTGCGTGCTCGGGATCGGCACGGCCTTCCTGGGCAAGGGCACCCGCGAGTCGGCCGAGCTGACCCGCGCCCTCTGGGAGGGGGTGGTGGCCTACCTGGACGGCCTCCCCTTCCCCGACCTGGTGGGCGCCGCCCACCGCCTCCCCGCCCCGGACCTGACCCATGCGTGAGATGGTCCGCATCCTGGAGAACCGGCGGGAGAACCCCTGGACCCATACCCTCTTCCTTGACCGGGAGATCGCCTGCAAGCCCGGCCAGTTCATGATGGCGTGGCTGCCCCGGCTGGGCGAGAAGCCTTTCACCCTCTCCTACCCCAACGCGATCACGGTCAAGCGGATGGGTCCCTTCACCGAGCGGCTGACCGCCCTCGAACCCGGCGACTGTGTCGGCCTCCGGGGCCCCTTGGGGAAGGGCTACCCCTCCCTGAGGCGCCCGGCCCTGATCGGAGGTGGGGTGGGGATTGCGGAGCTGAGGCTCCTGGCGCTGGCCTCCGAGAAGCCCACCTTCGTCCTGGGCGGGCGCACGGCCGAGGAAATCCTGTTTCTCGAGGAGTTCCAAAAGCTGGGCCCGGTCCATGTCGCCACCGAGGATGGTTCCCTCGGCGCCCGGGGCCTGGTCACCGCGCTCCTGCCGGGCGCGGCGGCCGCCTACGCCATCTGCGGGCCGGAGCGGATGATGGCCGCTTGCCTGGATCTATTGCCGCCCGAGCGGACCTACCTGGCGATCGAGCGGTACATGAAATGCGCCGTGGGCCTTTGCGGCCAGTGCACCTGCTCCGGGTGGAGGGTTTGCGTGGATGGTCCCGTATTCCCGGGCACCTGGGTCCGGGAAATGGAGGACTTCGGACGCCGCCGGCGGGCCAAGAGTGGCCGCTGGGAAACGGTCTGAGTCCGAAATCGGCCCTTCTTTCATTTCTTTTGGATTTGTGGTAGGAAATCACTAATAATTCGTGGTCGCGAGGGAGAGATCCGGTTTATTTGCTTCGTCCGGCAGGGTTCTCCGACCCCCCCTGCTCAACCTCTCCCTCAGCGGCTGGCCCTGCGCCATATCGGTCCCGCCCTCTCGGTTGCGGGGGGTATAGCGCGCGGAACGGAAATCCCCCGGCCGACGCCCCCGCGGGCGCCCGGCTCCCGGCGCGGAAGAGGCGGTCAAGATGTTCAAGAACCTCTTTGGAAAGCGCTCGGACGACGACCTCCTGGGTTACGCGGACGACGAGGACGCCCCTCCTCCCTCCAACCTTTCAAGCGCCGACCAGATCATCGTCCAGGCCATGAAGGTCCGGGCCCGGGGGTTCTCCGACTTCAACAAGCGCAAGATTTCCACCATCATTTCGAAGCTCCGCGACCTGGACCAGGAAATCTTCCAGATGCTGCCCGCCCTCGTCCACCTGAACGTCGAGGGCCTTCCCGGCTTCATCCCCGAGAAGGAACGCTCCCACGGCGGGATCGCCGATTATCAGATCAACCAGGACCTTCTCCGGCTCCTCCAACGTAATTTCTCCAACGCAAAGCTGACCCCCCAGAACATACGCATCCCCCAGGGGAAGGAGCGGGTCATCCTTTCGCTCGCCTCCATGGGAAGCCTCGCCACCATCGCCCAGACGCCCAAGAGCGACTTCGACATCTGGGTGTGCGTCCACAAGCGCGAATTCACCCCCCAGGCCCTGGAAGCCCTCTCC
>JACPCT010000385.1 GCA_016184445.1 Candidatus Tectimicrobiota bacterium
CGGCCTAGCGGGCGGGCACGTCCGCCTGGGGGACGCCCTCGGTCCGCCGGGCCCGCACCCGCAGGGCGGCGAGGCGGAGGGACTCCATGTCCCCTCCTCCCCCCACCTCGCGGAGAACCTCGAGGGCGGTGTCGAGGGAGAGGTCATCGCCCGCGGCGGGCCGCGGCTCGGGCCAGGCGGGAGAGGGCGCGGCTGGCGCCCCCCGGGGGGGGCCCGCCGGACGGTCGGCCACCTCCAGGTCGGGAGGGACCCCCTTGCGCTCGATCTCCCTCCCCAGGGGCGTGTAGTACTTGGCGGTCGTGAGCCGGATCCCCGCGCCGTGGCTGATCGGCAGGATGGTCTGCACCGAGCCCTTCCCGAAGGTGGTGCGGCCGATCACGAGCGCCCGGTCGAGGTCCTGGAGGGCGCCGGCCACGATCTCCGAGGCGCTGGCGCTGCCCCGGTTGATGAGGACCACCATCGGCTGCCGGAGCCAGCGCCCGTCCGCGTGGGTGCGGAAGTGCATGGCCTGGGCGCGGTGGCGGCCCCGGGTGAAGACCACCATGCTCCCCTCGGGGAGGAACTGCTCGGCCGAGCGGACCGCCTGGATGAGGAGCCCGCCGGGGTTGTTGCGCAGGTCGAGAACGAGCCCCTTCGCGCCCGCGGCCCGAAGGCGGGCGAGGACGCGCTGGAGCTCCTGGCTGGTCTCCTCGTGGAAGGCGCTGAGGCGGACATAGCCCCACCCGCCCTCGAACAGGCGCGCCTTCACGCTCTTGATGTGGATGAGGGCGCGGGTCAGCGCGAACTCGCGCGGGGCGCTCCAGCCGGCGCGGAGGACGCCCAGGCGCACCTCGCTGCCCGGGGGGCCCCGCATCCGGCGCACCGCCGCCGCGAGGGGCCGCCCCGCCACCGGCTCCCCGTCCACCACGGCGATCTCATCGCCCGGCTCGATCCCGGCCCGGGAGGCGGGGGTGTCCTCCAGGGGGGAGACGACGATGAGCTTCCCGTCCTTCTGGGAGATGGTGAGCCCGATCCCCCCGTAGCGGCCCGAGGTCTCCTCCTGAAGGGCGCGGAACCGCTCCGGCCGCATGAAGGCGCTGTAGGAGTCCAGCGCGGAGACCACGGCCCCGAGCGCCTCGTACATCAGCTCCAGCCCCCCATCACCCGGGGACGCATGGGCCAGGACGAAGCGGTAGGCCCGCTCGAACCCCGCGAGGGAGGCCCGGGTCCCGCTCTCGATGCGCGCCTCCATCTCCTCGCCGCCCGCGCGGAGGCGGAAGGTCCGGGGGTCCGTCCGCGCGACCTCCACCCGGCCCTTCCCGGCGGCGCGCCCCAGGGCGGCGAGCCCCTCGGCGTAGGCCTTCCGCATGTCGGGAAGGGTGACATAGCTCTCCTCGATGAGGGTCACCGTCTCCCGCAGCAGGAGGAGGGCCGCCGTCTCGTCCTGGGAGGATGGGACGAAGGACGCGGCGGGGAGCGCCGCCCGGGCGCCCGGGGGAAGAGCAAAAGCGGCCGCCAGCGCGAGGGCGCCGAGCAGCCGCCGGACCGTCCGGGCGTACGGGCGCATGGGGAAGGTTCCCCTCCGAGGAACGAACGCGCGGGGGCCCATATCATCGAAAGATTCCCCCCGCGCCGGAATCCCCCTATGATACGGGGCTGCCGGGGAGGGGATCAACCCCCAAATGCCTGAATGTCGCGGAGAACCGGAGGCGGGATGATCTCCATCGTGGTCCCGGTGCTGAACGAGCGCGAAAGGCTCGGGGCCCTCCTCGGGGAGCTGGAGCGCCTCGAGGGCGGGCGCGAGGTCATCGTGGCCGACGGCGGGAGCCGGGACGGCACCCCTGGGGCCGCCGCGCCCCCCGCCCGCCTGGCCGCCTCCCCGCCCGGGCGCGCGCGCCAGATGAACGCGGGCGCCGCCCTCGCCCGGGGGGAGATCCTCCTCTTCCTGCACTGCGACACCCGGCTCCCGCCCGGGGCGCTCGCCCTCGTCGAGGAGGCCCTGCGCGACCCAGCCTTCGTGGGGGGGGGCTTCCGGCACCGCTTCGACCGGGAGGACCGCTTCAGCCGTTTCATCAGCTGGAGCGCCAACACGCGCACCCGGCTCTGGCAGACCTTCTTCGGGGACCAGGCCATCTTCGTGCGGCGGAGCGTCTTCGAGCGCATAGGCGGCTACGCCGGCCTCCCCCTCTTCGAGGACTGGGAGCTCTGCACCCGCCTCAAGCGCGAGGGGCGGCTCGCCTGCATCCCCGCCCCCGCCGTCACGAGCGCCCGGCGCATCGGGGCCTGGGGCAAGTGGAGGTGCTTCAGGCTCTGGTGGGGGCTCAGCCTCCTTTACGCCCTGGGCGTCCCGGCGGAGCGGCTGGCGAGGTTCTACGGGGACGTGAGGTAGGGGGGGTCTACTTCTTCCGAAAGGAATAGCCAATGACAAAAACTCTCTTTGCTTGAACCAGCGCATCAAACATGCTGCGCCAGATGTTCGAAAATAATCCAGCCGTCTCTCTTCTTTGGGTCTCCCTCACATTCAAGACCTCTTTCACCTGAGTCGGCTCAATAATCATGGCCTGGTTGAATCGATTACACTCGAAATTCTCATTCGGAACTGAATCCAATCGATAATCAGTGCCTATTTCGACTGGTGGCACATTCCCCCTAAAGCACCAGTTCAGGGAACCATGCGGCTTGAGGACCCGAACACCACTTGTCGAACGTTCGATCCGGGTATGCACATGAGGGTAATGCCATTTTGAGAGAAGAAACTGCTCTAGAGCATCTTCAAGAACGAAATCATAGTTCAGGCTCACGAAAACGGTTGATGCGTCTTGTTGGGTTTCATATTTCGTTATGAGCTTCTGGTAGATATTTCCGGAGGGAGGCTGAGCACCGCGATACACTTCCGATACCAAACAGCGCAGGTCCCAGCCACCCAGCAGAGACATATCGATATCTTTCCACCGGGGCGGGATGGTGTGATCTTGCCGAAACTGGCGGCAGAGGCAATGCTCATCGTCGCGTTCGGCACCGGGGTTTCTGATTTGATCTAACCATCGCTCCTTCTCTTCTCGAAAATCATATGCGGGGCCATAGACCGTATTCGGTGAACAAAATTTAAGAAACGACCAGACTTCCTCAAGGCTAGTGACGCCAAGATCGCCGCCAAATTCACGCCGAAAGAATTCCAGCATGATGTAGAGAGTGCAGTATTTCGGCAGGAGGTCGCGCACTTGCGGGGAAGCAAAAAAGCCGCGGTCCCCAGGCAGGGAATGCCCTTTTTTGGTGTAGCCCGAACCCCTG
>JACPCT010000386.1 GCA_016184445.1 Candidatus Tectimicrobiota bacterium
CACCGTCAAGGGGGACGTCCACGACATCGGCAAGAACATCGTCGGGGTGGTCCTCCAGTGCAACAACTACGAGGTGATCGACATGGGGGTGATGGTCCCATGCGCGAGCATCCTCGAGAAGGCGCGCGAGGAGAAGGTGGACATCATCGGACTGAGCGGCCTCATCACCCCCTCGCTCGACGAGATGGTGCATGTGGCCCGCGAGATGGAGCGGGAGGGCTTCACTCTTCCCCTCCTCATCGGCGGGGCCACCACCTCCCAGGTGCACACAGCGGTCAAGATCGAGCCCCAGTACAGCGGCCCCACCGTCTACGTGACGGACGCCTCGCGCGGGGTGGGAGTGCTGGGGAGCCTCATGAGCCGGGAGGGGCGCGGGGAGTTCGTCGCCAAGGTCAAGGCCGAGTACGCCGGCCTCCGCGCCCGCCACGAGGGCCGCCGCGCCCGGGCGGACATGCACTCCCTCGAGGAGGCCCGCCGGAACCGGGCCGCCGTGGACTGGGAGGCCGTCCCCGCCCCCGCCTTCACCGGGGTGCACGCCTTCGAGGACTACCCCCTCGAGGAGCTGCGCGAGCGCATCGACTGGACCCCCTTCTTCGCCACCTGGGAGCTCTCGGGCACCTTCCCCAAGATCCTGGGCGAGGGCCCGGCCGCCGAGGCCGCCCGCAGCCTCTACCAGGACGCCCAAGCGCTCCTCGACCGCATCGTGCGGGAGGGGCTCCTGCGGGCCTCGGGGGTGTTCGGCATCTTCTCGGCGAACGCCGCGGGGGACGACGTGGAGATCTACGGCCCGGACGGCCGGGTGCTCGGCGTGGCGCACTTCCTGCGCCAGCAGATGGCCAAGGCGCCCGGCAACCCGAATCTCTGCCTGGCGGACTTCGTCGCCCCCCGGGAGCGTGGCCAGGCGGACTGGATCGGCGCCTTCGCCGTCACGGCGGGCCTGGGAGCGGAGGAGCTGGCCCGCGCCTTCGAGCGCCAAGGGGACGACTACAGCGCCATCATGGTCAAGGCCCTGGCCGACCGGCTGGCCGAGGCCTTCGCCGAGCGCCTCCACGAGCGGGTGCGCCGGGAGTTCTGGGGCTACGCCCCGGAGGAGGGACTCACGAACGAGGAGCTCATCCGCGAGGCCTACCCGGGCATTCGCCCGGCGCCCGGCTATCCCGCCTGCCCGGACCACACCGAGAAGGCCCTGCTGTTCAGCCTCCTCGACGCCGAGAAGCGCGCCTCGATGCGGCTCACCGAGAGCTTCGCCATGCTGCCCGCCGCCTCGGTGAGCGGCTTCTACTTCGCCCATCCCCAGGCGTGCTACTTCGGGGTGGGCCGAATCGGCCGCGACCAGGCGGAGGACTACGCGCGGCGCCGGGGGGTGGACCTCCCCGCCGTGGAGCGCTGGCTCTCCCCCATCCTGGGCTACGAGCCCGGGGGCGGGGATAAGGGCCCCGTCCCGGCGGCCGTTTTTGGTCCCTCCCGGGCCTGAAATCCCTCCCTCTCTTTGCCAATTGACGCCCGGGGAAGGGGCGGATACATTGGTCCTTCGCTCGGGCCCTCTCGGGCGCGGCGGGAGGGGGTTTTTGTGCCGTCCCCGGGGGCCGTGCGCCGGGCGTGCATGTGCGAGGGTGGCGGAACTGGTAGACGCGCAGGACTTAGGATCCTGTGCCTTCGGGCGTGGGGGTTCGAGTCCCCCCCTTCGCACCACGGGCCCGCGGGCCGGGCCCCGGGCGGGCGTGGAAAGGTGGGGTGGAAAACTTGATGGAGATGAGCCAGGCAGGGAGATGGATCAGGCCTTTGCCCGGCTGTCGGGCCGGGTGCGCATCAAGGGGTTCCGCAAGGGGAAGGTGCCGCGGCGCGTCCTCGAGCGCTTCTACGGCGAGGAGGTCCAGGCCGAGGTGCTCAACCGGGTGATCGGGACCTCCTACCGCCAGATCCTCGCCGAGCGGGGCATGCGCCCCGTCGGCGAGCCCAACGTGACCGACATCTCGATGGAGAAGGACGCCCCCGAGCTCCTCTACAAGGCCACGGTGGAGGTCATCCCCCCCTTTGAGCTGGGGGCCTACACCGGCCTCGCCGTCGCGGTGACCCGCCGGCCCGTCACCGGGGAGGCCGTGGAGGAGCAGATCAAGCTCCTCCGCCAGCGGGCCGCCCACTTCCACGAGGTGGACCGCCCGGCCCGGGCGGGCGACTACGCCCAGTTCGACATCGAGGGCTTCGAGGAGGGCGAGCCCGTCCCCGGCACCAAGGGAGAGAACCAGGCCCTCCTCCTCGGCGAGGCCGAGAACGAGAGGGCCCTCGATGAGGCCCTGGCCGGCATGCGGGTCGGCGGGGAGAAGGAGGTGGACATCCCGCTCCCCGAGACCGCGGCCCCGGCCCTGGCGGGCAAGACCATCCGTTTCCGGGTCCAGCTCAAGGGCCTCAAGGAGCCCCACCTCCCCGACCTCAACGAGGAGTTCGTGCGCTCGCTGGGGCGGGGCTTCTCCACGGTGGAGGAGTTGCGCGGCCAGATCCGCCGCGAGATGGAGACCATGGAGGACGCCTCGGTGCGCGGGCAGGCGGTCGCCGAGCTCTTGCGCGGGCTCGTGGAGGCCCACCCCTTCGAGGTCCCGCCCACGCTGGTAAAGGCGGAGCTCGACGAGCGAGTGCGCGAGGTGGAGCGGCGCCTCGGCCAGGAAACCCCGGAGGCCCGGCTCACCCCCTCCCAGCAGGACGAGGTGCGCGAGCGGCTCGGGCCCGAGGCCCTGCGGCGGGTGCGGGAGCTGATTCTGGTGGAGCGCATCCGCGAGAAGGAGGGCATCCGCGCCGAGGAGGGGGACGTCGAGGCGAACGTCCGGCGCCTGGCCGCCCGCTACGGGATGGACCCCGAGAAGCTCAAGCGGCGCATGGCCGTGACGGGGGGGCTGGATTCGCTCATCTCCAACATCAACTATAATAAGACCGTCGAGTGGCTCTACGCCCAGGCGGAGGTCGAGGTGAGGGTCGAGGAAGCCGCGGCGAAGGCCTGAACCTCCTCCGGGCGGCGGGCGGAAAGACGGCCCAGCAGAAAGGGACTTACGGTGGCACTCATCCCCATGGTGGTGGAGCAGACGAACCGGGGCGAGCGGGCCTACGACATCTACAGCCGGCTGCTCAAGGATCGGATCATCTTCCTCGGCACCCCGATTGACGACTACGTGGCCAACCTGGTGACCGCCCAGCTCCTCTTCCTCGAGGCCGAGGAGCCGGAGCGCGACGTCTTCATGTACATCAACAGCCCGGGCGGCCACGTCACGGCCGGGCTGGCCGTCTACGACACCATGCAGTACATCAAGCCGGACGTCTCCACCATCTGCATCGGCCAGGCGGCGAGCATGGGGGCGCTCCTGCTCGCGGCGGGGGCCAAGGGCAAGCGCTTCGCCCTGCCCAACTCGCGCATCCTCATCCACCAGCCGCTCGGGGGGGTGCAGGGGCAGGCGACCGACATCGACATCCAGGCGCGCGAGATCCTGCGCATGCGCGAGGAGCTCAACCGCATCCTGTCCAAGCACACCGGCCAGGAGATCGACATCATCCAGCGCGACACCGAGCGGGACAACTTCATGACGGCGGCCCGGGCGAGGGAGTACGGCCTGGTGGACGACGTCATCGTCTCTCGCGTGTCCGCTTCCTCCCAGGACGGCGCCAGCCGGAAGAAGGAGGGGGAAGGGAAGGAAGAGAAGAAGGAAGGCGGCTCGTAGCGGGGGGCCGCGGGCCGCAAGAGGCCGCCGGGGGTTCGACGCCCGGCGCGGCGAAGGAGGGTGGAATGCCGAAACGCGCTTCGGACAAAGGCGACGCCCTGCGGTGCTCGTTCTGCGGGAAGAGCCAGGAAGAGGTGAAGAAGCTCATCGCCGGCCCCCACGTCTACATCTGCGACGAGTGCGTGGACCTCTGCAACGAGATCATGGTGGAGGAGTGGCAGGAGGAGCGGAAGCGTGAGCAGAAGGCCCTCCTCAAGCCCGCCGAGATCAAGGCCATCCTCGACGAGCACGTCATCGGGCAGGAGCG
>JACPCT010000084.1 GCA_016184445.1 Candidatus Tectimicrobiota bacterium
GAGCAGATCCCCCTTCAGGAACGCCTCATGGCCCAGCTGCGGCTCTTGGCCGAGGGGAAGGTGGCCCAGCACCAGCTTTTGTCCGTGACCGAGAAGTTCCGGAAAGCCCCGACCGGGCCTATCCTCCGGCTGGCCCTGGCCCGGCGGGCGGCTTCGGAGGGGAAGCCTCAGGCCGCCCTGGCCGCCATCCGCCGCTTCCTCGAGGACTACCCTGACCACCCCGAGCGCGAGGCCGCCGCAGCCCTCGAGAAGGGCCTGCACGACCAGCTCGCCGTGAACCAGGGGAGGGTGGGGGTGCTCCTGCCCCTCTCGGGGCCCGCGGCCGCGGCAGGCGAGCGCGTCTACCAGGGCGTCCAGCTGGCCCTCCGCCACGCGCTCGAAGAGCACCCCAAGCTGCAGATCCAGCTCGCCGTCCGGGACACGCGGAGCTCGGCCGGATCGCCCGGCGACGCGGTCGGGAAGGCCGAGGATCTCATTCAGCAGGAGAAGGTGGTGGCCCTCATCGGGCCCTTCCTGAGCTCGGCGGCGGAGGCTGCGTCAGCGGCGGCCAGCAAGCTCGAGACGCCCTTGCTCACCCCCTTCGCCATCCGCACCCAGATGGCCGACCGGGGCCCCTGGTTCTTCCGCAACACCCTTACCAACCGGCTCCAGAGCGCGGGAATCGCGGCCTACGCCGTCCGCGTGCTCGGCCTGCGCCAGTTCGCCGTGCTCTACCCGGACGACACCGACGGCCGGGAGCTGGCCCGCTTCTTCGCGGAGAGCGTCCACCGGCTGGGCGGGCAGATCGCCAAATCCATCCCTTTCCCGCACGACGCGAACGACTTCGGCCCCCAGATGCGGGCGCTGGGCGGGCTGGACGACACCCAGCTCGCCCGCCAACGCCGCGCGCTGGGCCTCAAGCCCAACGAGCCTTTCCGCCTGACCCTCCCCTTCGAGGCCCTCTTCGTGCCCGCCTACCAGGACAAGGCGGTCCTGATCGCCCCTCAGATTCCCTTCTACAACATGCACGGGATCCAGCTCCTGGGGGGGCACGGGTGGGACAGCGAGGAGCTTCTCCGCTTCGGCGAGCGCTACGTGGAGAGGGCGACCTTCGTGGACGGCTTCTTCGCCGACTCCGAGGAGCCCCGGGTGGCGCGCTTCACGAAGGAATACACCCAGCTCTTCGGCCGCAAGCCGGACATCTTCTCCGCCCTGGGATATGACGCGGCGAAGATCGTCTTCGAGGGGCTCGTCAAGGGCGCCAAGACCCGCCGGGAGATGCGGGACTACCTGGCCTCCCTGCGCGGCTTCGAGGGAATCATGGGCCTCACGGACATGGGGCTGGACGGAGACGCCCTGCGCCAGCTCTTCGTCCTCACCGTCAAGCGCAAGAAGATCGTCCATCTGCAGATGATCACGCCCCACCGGGAGGGGCTGGGCGGATTGCCCGCCCCCGCCGCGCCTGCCGCCGCCGGTCCCCGCTCCTCCCTCCCCTAGCCTCCTCCAGCGCCGGAGGGGGCGTCACGGGCGCCGGTCCCCGCGGAACGGATCGAAAGACGGCTCCCGGGTGCCCGCCCGCGCCGGAAGGCTGCGCCCGTTACCCGATTCGGAGAGGGACGGCCCCCCCTCCACCCCGCGGGGGGCGTCCTCCCCGCTCTCGGGCTCCTCCGGGACCAAGGCCTTGAACTCGTCCGGCCGCACCTCCCGGGGAGCGAAGTCCGGCTCGCTGCCCCGGACGTACGCCTGCCACACCCCGCCCGGCTCCCCTTGCTCGAGGCGGGCGCCCGTCCTGGGGGACACGTAGACCATCGAGACTTTCGTGGGCCGCTGGAAATCCACGGAGGGAAGCCCCTTGTGGAGGGAGGCGACCACGTCCATCCAGATGGGGAGCGCCGCGCGCCCGCCCGTCTCGTCGCGGCCCAGGGTGGACTTGTCGTCCATCCCCACCCAAACCCCCACGGCGAACAGGGGGGACACCCCGACGAACCAAGCGTCCTGATAGTCGTTCGTCGTGCCCGTCTTGCCCGCCAGGGGCCGCTTGAGCTCCCTGCCGACCCGGGAGGCCGTCCCCGACTCGACTACCCGCTTGAGGAGATCCACCATCACATAGGCCTCCTCGGGGGGGACCGCCCGGCTCACCGAGGGCGAGACGCCCCAGATCGCGCGGCCGTCGGCGTCCTCCACGCGCTGGAGAAGGTGGGGCTCCACGCGCACCCCCGAGTTGGCCAGGGTGCCGTAGGCGGAGGTCATATCCAGCAAGGTCACCCCGCTCGAGCCCAGGGCCAGCGAGAGGTTGGGCTTCAGGGGCGAGCGGATGCCCAGCTCGCGGGCGCGCCTGATGATCTTCCGCATCCCGATGGCGCTCGCCAGCTTCACCGTGACCACGTTGCGCGAGTGGGTGATGGCGTCGAGCAAGGTGGTGGGGCCGAAGAACCTGTCCTCGAAATTGGTGGGCTTCCACTCCCCCGACGGCCCCCCCGAAGGGAAGATCACAGGAGCATCGAGGATGACATCCGAGGGCGTCCATCCCTCGCGCAAGGAGGTGAGATAGGTAAAGGGCTTAAAGGCCGAGCCGGGCGGCCGCACGGCCTGGACCGCCCGGTTGAAGCGGCTGCGCTCGAAATCATAGCCGCCCACCAACGCCCGGATGGCCCCCGTCCGGGGCTCCAGCACCACCACCGCCCCCTGCACCTGGGGCTCCTGGACCAGCTTCACCCGTGCGGGGCCCGCGGCCTCGGCCTGGCCGTTCGTCTGGATCCGCTCGACCAGGACGACGTCCCCGGGCCGGAACGCCCCCTCCAGGCTCGCGAGCTTCTCCCCTGTCCCGCTCCGGCTGGGATCGAACGGGCGCGCCCACTCGGCATCCTCAATGAGGAGATAGCCCGGGCCGCCCTGCAGCCTGAGGTCCGCCCGCAGCCGCGACACCCTCTCCACCACCGCAGGCTCCCATTGACCCGAGCGGAATTCCGGCCACTCCTCCCGCTGGGTGACGAAGATGGCGACGAACTTCCAGATCCGCTCCTCGGCCCACCGGAGGCTCACCCGCCCGATGGGTCCCCGGTAGCCGCGCCGCCGGTCCACCTCCTGAAGCCCCCAGCGCAGGGCGAGCGTCGCCTCGTGCTGGATGTCGGAGCTGATGGTGGTGTGGATGCGGAGCCCGTCCCGGTAAAGGCGCTGGGAGCCGAACTGGCGCTCCACCTGGCGCCGCGCCTGCTCGATGGGGTATTCGGCTTCCCCCCCGCTGGGGGGCGCCTTCGCGAGGAAGACGGGCGCCCGCGCCGCCAGGTCGCGCTCCAGGGCCGAGATGTAGCCCTCGTCGTACATCCGCCGGAGGACGTGGGTGCGGCGACGCCTCGCGCGGTCGAGGGAGCGGAAGGGGCTGTAGGCCGAGGGCGCCCGCGGAAGCCCCGCGAGGAGAGCCACCTCCGGCAGCGCCAGGGCCTTCGCTCCCTTGCCGAAGTAGACGCGCGCGGCGGCTTCGATGCCGTAGGCGCCGTGCCCGTAGTAGATCTGGTTCAGGTAGAGGTTGAGGATCTCCCGCTTGTTGAACCGGCCCTCGATGCGGATGGCCAGCACCGCCTCCCGGAGCTTGCGGTCCAGGCTCCGTTCCGGCGTGAGGAAGAGGGTCTTGGCCAGCTGCTGGGTGATGGTGCTGCCGCCCTGGATGATCTCGCCCCCGGAGAGGTTCCGCAGGGCGGCCCGGGCGATGCCAATGACGTCGATGCCCGGGTGGTCCTCGAAGCGGGAATCCTCGGTGGCGAGGGTGGCCTGGATCACGCTCTGCGGGATTTCTTCCAGCGGAAGGAGAAAACGCCTCTCCACGAAAAACTCGCGCACCAGCCCGCCGTGCTGATCGAAAACCCGGGTGACGAGGCTGGGCCGGTAGGTCCGGAGCAGCTCCACGTCGGGAAGCTCCCGGGCCACCTTGCGGTAGTATGCGATCCCGCCCGCGACCCCCGCGATCAGCCCGATCGTCCCTCCCAGCAAGACGAAGGCCAGGAACCCCCGCATCGTGCGGGCGAACAAGCCCCGCCTGCGGACGGCCGTGGCCGGGCGGGAGTCGAAGACCGGATCGGCGGAAGGAGAAGGCCCCCGTCTCGGCTTAACGGAGTCCCGGGGCCGGTCCTCGCCCCGGGCCACAGCCGGCCCCGGCAGCGTAGGCCGCCGCCGGGACGGTGGCGCGTTGAGCCGGCGCGGGCGTCGGGACATCAGGTGGGGGCTCCCCGGGCGGCGGATACGGGTCGGGGCACGTCAGCGGGGCGCGGCCTAGGCCTGCACCGCCCCGCACGAAATGTTGAACGCCTGGCCGGTGATGCCGCGCGCGGCCTCGCTGGCCAGGTAGACCGCCATCCCGGCCACCTCGGACGGATCGAGGAAACGCTTCATCGGGATTTCCTCCCGGAACCGCCGGAAGGTCTCCTCCTCGCCGCAGCCATCTCCGCCGAAGCGGACGAAATCCTCCCTATTGTCGGAGATCATGCGGGTTTCCACAAAGCCCGGGCAGATGGCGTTCACGGTCACCCCCCTCTCGGCCACCTCGAGCGCGACCGAGCGAACCAGCCCCAACACCCCGTGCTTGGCGGCGTGATAGGCGCTCCGATTGGCCCCTCCCACCTTGCCGGAGACCGAACTCATCGCGATCACCCGCCCCCAGCCGCCCTGGGCCATGGCCGGGAGGACGGCCCTGGTGGCCCAGAAGACGCTCGAGAGGTTCACCCGCAGAATCTCGTCCCAGAGGGCGTCGCTCGTCCCCTCCACCGGGGCGTGGCGGAGGAGCCCGGCGTTCGCCACCAAGATGTCCACCCCGCCCCAGGCGCGCCCCACCTCCTCCACCGCCTTCTCGATCTCCCCCCGCGCGCCCACGTCGCAAGGGAGCGCGAGCCCTTTGCGGCCCCGGCCCTCGATCTCCTGCCGCACGCCCTCGATCTCGGAGCGGGTGCGGGCAGCCACCGCCACGTCCGCCCCTTCCGCGGCGAAAGCGATGGCGATGGCGCGCCCGATGCCCCGGCCCCCGCCCGTCACCAGCGTACGCCTCCCCTCAAGCCGCATCCGGACGCCTCTCCCCGCCGACGGCGGCCTCTCGCTCCGCCTCATGGAAAAACGTCTCGACGGCCCGCACAACCTCCGCCAGGGTATCGAGCCGGTTCACCCGCTCCCGGAAGGCCGCTCCGCCCCGCATCCCCTTGGTGTAGGCGGCCAGGTGCTTTCTCGCGTGAAGGACGCCCGGGCGCTGCCCCAGCTCGTCCTGGAGGCCTTGCAGGTGGGCGAGCGCCACCGCGCGGCGCTCCGCCAGGGAGGGCGGCGAGGGAAGCTCGCCCGTGCGGAACCAATGGATGAGACGGGAGAAGATCCAGGGGTTCCCGATCGCCCCCCGCCCGATCATCAGCCCGTCCACCCCGGTGCGCTCGATCATCCGCATGGCATCCCCAGGGGTGAGGATGCTCCCGTTCCCCAGGACCGGGATGGAGACGGCGCGCTTGACCCGGCCGATGGCCTCCAGGTCCACCGCACCGCCGAACATGGCATGGCGCGTCCTCCCGTGGACGGTGATGGCCGCCGCGCCGGCGCCCTCCACCGCCTTGGCGAAGCGCTCGGCCTGCCGGGTGCCGACGGTGTCCCAGCCCGTGCGCATCTTCACAGTGACGGGCCCGCGCACCGAGCGGACCATGGCCGAGACGACCTCTCCCGCCCGGTCCGGATCGCAGAGGAGGGCGGATCCCGCCTCGGTCTTGGTGATCTTCTTGACGGGGCAGCCGCAGTTGAGGTCGATGACGTCGGCTCCCGTCTCCTCCACGATGGCGGCCGCCTCGCCCATCATCGCGGGGTCCGCGCCGAACAACTGGACGGAGACGGGCCGCTCGCCCGCCTCGGTCCGCATGAGAGCGAGGGTCTTGGGGTGTCGCCGCACGAGCGCCTGGCTGCTCACCATCTCGGTGGCCACCATCCCCGCCCCCCGGGCCGACACCAGTCGGCGGAAGGGGAGATTGGTGTAGCCGGCCATGGGGGCCATCACGAGGCGGCTCTTCAGGCGGATCCCGCCGATCTCCAGGGCCTCCAGAAAACCCGGAGGAGGAGGCGGCACCTCGGCCAGCGCCTCTTCGATCTCGGGGGGGCCTGCTTCTTCCGGACGCATGGGCTTTCTATCCTCTCCGGGCCAAGACGGCGCCGCCGGGGCTGTCCAGCTCCCAGGCGGGGTCGGCGTCGAGCGCCAGATAATCCGCCCCCTCATCCTTACTCCCGAGGGCGAAAGCGCCCGCGCAGGCGATCATGGCCGCATTATCCGTGCAATAGCGCCGGGCGGGAAGATGGAGGGACCACCCCGAGGCCCGGGCCTTCATTGCCAGGCGCTCCCGCAAGTGACGGTTGGAGGCCACCCCCCCGCTCACCGAAACGGCCTGGAGCCTCTGCGCCCGGGCCGCCCGCTCCACCTTTTCCACCAGCACGTCCACCGCCGCCTCCTGGAAACCCGCCGCGAGCGCTCTTGCTTCGCCTTCGACCATTCCGCCCGGCCTGGCCCAAGGGGAGAGGGAGGGATCGTCACGGTAGAGGCCCCTTCCCCTTAAATAGCTTAACACGGCGGTTTTCAATCCACTAAAACTAAAGCTATAAAGTTTGTCTTCAAGGTAGGGACGGGGAAGGGAGACGGGCTCCTCCCCCGGGCGGGCTTGAGCGCGGAAGGCGGCGTGCAGCCGATCCATCCGCGGGCCGCCCGGATAGCCCAGCCCCATGGCCGCAGCCACCTTGTCGTAGGCCTCCCCCACCGCGTCGTCCAAGCTCCCCCCTAGGTGCCTTTCGCGCCCCGGCCCCTCGACCCGGTAGAAGTCCGTATGGCCGCCCGAGACGACCAGCGCCAGATGAGGGAAGGGCGGCGGCCCGCCCGCCGTCCCCGAGGCGTCCTCGCCTCCGGAGCAGGTGTTATCGAGGAAGAGGGAATAGATGTGCCCGGCCAAGTGGTGGACCCCGACCAGGGGGATCCCCCGGCTCCAGGCGATGGCCTTCGCTGCAGAGAGCCCCACCAGGAGGGCGATGACGAGCCCAGGCCCCCGGGTCACGGCCACCGCCCCGATGGCCTCCAGGGAAACCCCCGCGTCCTGCAGGGCGGCCCGGAGGACCGGCTCGATCATCTCGACGTGACGCCGGGAAGCCAGCTCGGGCACCACCCCTCCAAAGCGGCCATGGAGATCGTGCTGGCTGGCCACCACATTGGAGAGCACCCGGGGCGGAACGTGAGGTTCATCTAAGTTTGCAAGCAAAACCACAGAAGCTGCTGTTTCATCGCAACTTGTTTCGACACCGAGGATGAGTCTCCGGCCGTCCCTGCTCATTCAGCCACCTCGCTCGGGGGGAGAGCCTAGACCCTGGCGGCGGACAGCCGGAGAACCGCCCGGTGCAGGGCGGCAAGAAAAGTTCGGCCCCCCGGGATCCCTCCCCCAGCGGGGCCGAACCAAACGAAAGACTGCTGCCTCGCACCGCCCCCGGCCAAAATCAGAGACCCCGGAGAGGCGCCCGCCCCTTCATCCTTTTTTCTCCTTGGCCAGGATCTGCTTCTTCATGTAGTCCACCGCCGCGTCCAGTTGGTTGTCCTTCTCCTCACCGGCCGGCAGCTGGCGAGGCCGCACTTGGGTGGCGGGAGGCACGGTCCCGGGCTTGCCGGATTTCTCCTGCACGCCCCTCTTTTCCCCCTCGCTGGGCAGATGGCCCGGGAGGTCCTTCTCCCGCAAGTGCCCTGCACCCGACGGAAGCGGGGTCTCAGACGGCACCTTGACGTCGGGCTCGATGCCCTCGCCCTGGATGAGCCGGCCCTTCGGCGTGTAGTAGAGCGCCGTCGTCAGGCGCAGGCCCGACCCGTCCGAGAGGGGCACGATGGTCTGGACCGAGCCCTTCCCGAAGGTCTTCTCGCCCAGCACCGGCGCCCGCTTCAGGTCCTGGAGGGCCCCGGCCACGATCTCCGAGGCGCTGGCGCTGCCCGCGTTGACGATTACGAGCAGCGGGATCTCGGCCCCGGCGCCGCGCGTCGAGGAGGTGAAGCGCTGCTGCTGGCTCTCCAACCTGCCCTTCGTGTAGACGATGAGATTGCCCGGCTCCAGAAAGATGTCGGAGACCTCGACCGCCTGGGAGAGCAGCCCGCCCGGGTTGTTGCGGAGGTCGAGGACCAGCCCGCGGGCCTTCTGGGCCATGAGCTGCGAGAGCGCGTCGCGCACCTCGGCGCCCGTCGTCCCCTGGAAGCTCCGGAGGCGGATGTAGCCGATCTGGTCGGGGAACATCCGGCTGCGCACGCTCTTAATGCGGATGATCTCGCGCGCGATGGTGAAGTCGAGGGGCTTCTCCACTCCCTTCCGGCGCACCGTGATCTTCACCGAGCTGCCGGGCTCGCCCCGCAGGCGCCGCACGGCGTCCTGGAGGTTCATGTCCTTGGTGCTCTCCCCTTCCACCGCGATGATCTGGTCCCCGGCCTTGACGCCCGCGCGGAAAGCGGGGGTGTCCTCAATGGGGGTGACCACAGTCAGGACGTCGTCCCGGATGGTGATCTCGATCCCCAGGCCGCCGAACCGCCCCGTCGTCTCGACCTGCATCTCCTTGTAGAACTCGGGGGTGAGGTAGCTCGTGTGGGGGTCCAGGGTGCGGAGCATGCCGTGGATGGCGCCCCGGATGAGCTTCTGCTGCTCAATGGGGTTGACGTAGTTCTCCTCGACAAGGCTGAGCACCTCGGTGAAGGTCCGCAGCTCGGAATAGGCGGACTCCTCCCGGGCGGCAGTGTTTCCCATGGGGCTCACCGCCAGGCCGACGGCCAGGAGCATCACGGCCAGCACCCACATCAGCCACCCACCCACCACGCCTTTCTTCGTCATGCCTGCTTCTCCTTGGGATGAAGCCCGATGGAGCTCCTTCCCTCAACGCCGCGGTGAAAGCCACCGCTGCGGTTCCAGCGGAATAGCACCCTTGCGAATCTCAAAGTACAACGCCGCGCCGCCCAGCGCCTCGGTCGTCCCGACCCGGGCGATGATCTTGTCGGCGTCCACCTTCTCTCCCCGGCCGACGAACACATCCCCCGCCCCGCCGTACACCGTGTACATCTCCCCCGCATGACGGAGGACGAGGAGATGCCCATAGCCCCGCACCCAATCGGCGAAGACGATCTCGCCCGGAGCGACGGGCCGGATGGGCGTCCCCTCGGGGGCCTGGATCCGGAGGCTCCGCCCGCCCCCTTTCTCCGCACCTGGCGGGAGCGGGATGCCCGCGACTGGCCAAGGCAAGGCGCCCTCCAGCAGCGGCCCTCCCGTCCCTGCTCCCGGCACATCCTTGGCCGTGAGGAGGGAGGCGATGGAATCCCGCAGGGCGTCGCGGGAGTTCTCTAACTCCTCCATCAGCCTGCGGCGTTTGTCCTTGTCCTTCTCCAGCTCGTCCAGCTGCACCGTCCGGCGGTTGTAGAGAAAGGCGAGGCGCTTCTTGGCGTCCGCCTGACGGGCGAGAATGGCCGCCCGCCCATCCACTTCCTTCTGGACCTCCGCCTCCAGCTCCTCCAGGCTCTGCTCGCTCTTGCGGAAGCTCTCCATCAGCCGCGAATCATGGCGGGAGAGCACCGCCGCCAGCGACCAACGGTCCAGCATGTCCTCCACCGAGCGCGACATGACGAGAAACCGAAGCGTGCCCCCCGGCCCTCCCATGTAGAGCTCCCGGAAGCGGCTCTTCAGGCGGGCCTTGAGGGCCTCCCGCTCCGTCCGGATCGCGCGGGCCCGGCCCTGGACCTCCTCCAGCCGCAGCTCCGAGCGCCGCATCCGCTGACCCAGAAGCCGGAGCCGCTCGTCCTCGACAGCCAAGCTCGCGGCCGCGGCGTCCAGCGTCTCCAGAATGGACTCGGCGCGGCGGCGCTGCTGGGCCTCGCGGTCCCGCTCCTGGGCCAGGAGCTGCTCCATCGCGCGCAGCCGCTC
>JACPCT010000085.1 GCA_016184445.1 Candidatus Tectimicrobiota bacterium
GAGCGCCTGCGCGGCTCGGGCGCCGCCATCCGGGACGCCACCTGCCCCCTCGTGGCCAAGGTGCACGGGATCATCCGCAAGCACTCCCGCCAGGGCGCCTTCACGGTCATCATCGGCGAGAGGGGCCATCCCGAGGTCGAGGGCCACACGGGCTACGCGGAGGCGGGCAGCTGCCTGGTGACTTGCCTGGAGGACGTGGAGAAGCTCCCGCCGGTCGGCAGGGAGGTCGTGGTTGTCGCCCAGACTACCATCAACATGGGCGAGTGGGGCCACGTGGTGGACGCCCTCCGGGCCAAGTATCCCCAGGCGCGGATGTTCAACACCATCTGCGACGCCACCGAGGTGCGCCAGGAGGAGGTCCGCAGGCTCGCCCCCGGGGTGGACCTCATGGTCGTCGTCGGCGGGCGCAACAGCGGCAACACCAACCGGCTGGCCGAGGTGGCCCGCGAGGCGGGGGCCGAGGCCGTCCTGATCGAGACCGAGCGGGAGATCGACCCCGCCTTCATCCAGCGGTTCAAGCGCATCGGGGTGACCGCCGGGGCCTCGACGCCCGACTGGATGATCCGGCGGGTGGTGAACCGCATCGAGGCGATACCGGACCCGCGCGCGGGGGCGCGGGATCGGCTCTCCCAGGGGCTCAAGACGCTCTCGCGCGCGAACGTGCTCCTCATGCTGACGGCGGCCCTGGGAGCGGTGGCGGCCCAGGCGCTGGGCGGCTACCCCGCGAGCGGCCGGCTGGTGGCGGCGGCCGCCCTGTATCTCTTCTGCCTGCACACCCTGAACCGCTGCACCAGCTTCGAGGCGGACCGCTACAACGAGCCCAACCGGGCCATGTTCTTCGAGCGGCACCGCCGGCTCCTCCACGGGGCGAGCGCCGCGGCGGGACTGGGCGCTCTCGGCCTGGGCGCCTGGGTCTCCCCGATGGTGGCGCTCATCCTGGCGGCGGGGCTCGTGCTCGGGGTGTTCTTCAGCCTTCGCCTGGAGCCGCGGGCGCTCAAGATGGGGCGGGTGCTGAATTTCCCCTCCTCCAAGATCATGGTGGTGACGGCGGGCTGGACGGTGACACTGGCCTTGCTTCCCGCCGTGGCGTTCCCGGACCGGGCGGGGCCGGCGGGGCTGGTGGCCGCGCTCTTCGTGTCCGGCCTCGTCCTCTTCCGCGTGGGCCTCGTCGAGCTGCGCGACGTCCAGGGGGACCGCATCGTCGGCAAGCGGACCCTCCCCATCGTCCTGGGCAAGGAGCAGACCGAGGCTCTCCTGGGGGTGGTCTGCGCCGCCCTCGCCGTCCTGCTCTGGGCCGGGCTGGCGAACGGGTTCGTGGCGTCTCCCATCGGGTGGGCCATGCTGGTCCCGGTGGCCTACTCTGGCCTCTCCCTGTGGCTCTTCAAGCGGCGCATCCTGGGGCACGGGGGGCTCACCGAGGCGGCGGTGGACCTGCACCTGATCCTGGCCGGCGTCCTGGCCCTGGCGCTCGCCTAGCGGGGCCGAAAATAAACGGGCCCCGGAGGCCCCGGGCCCGAGGGACGTCTTGCGAGGGGATCAGCCGCCGCGCGCGGCGCGCTTGGAGGCCTTCAGGGGGTTCAGCTTCTTCTCCAGGGGCGCCTCGAAGTCCACCTTGATGTGGGTGGCCAGGGGGCACCGGCCGCGCTCCCAGCGGGTCTGGGGGTTTGGGAACTTGGTGCAGAATTTGCCCTTCGGAAGGTCAACGAGGTGGGTGCAGGCCTTGCCGTCGTCCCCGTTGAGGCATTCCTCCACGACGGTCACGCAGCTGGAGCCGTTGTAGCCGCAGGTGTTCTGCCCGTTCGCGCCCTTGGCGGCGAAGTGGCAGTCGACCAGCGATCCCAGGATGGTGCATTGCATGGCGGTTGGACCTCGGCGAGAGATTCTGGGCCCGGAGCGGAGCCCTTCCTCGGGCGCCCGCCCGGCGCGGACGGGCAAGTCTAGGGAATTCCCGGGCCGGACGCAAGCCTGGGCACGGGAGGGGACGGCAAGCCCTTGAATTAATGGTGAAGAAACAATGGTGTAACACCCTTGAAACAATGCCCGGGTACAAAAGGTGGGCCGCTCCTGAGAGGGGAAGGGGATGAGCCCCGCGATTGACCTGGATCGGCGGCGTGCTATAGTCGGACCGGACTCCATCCAATCCCGGATGCAAACCTCGTTACGGGAGACAAGCGCATGCGACTGATCGTGGCCATCATCAAGCCCTTCAAGATGGACGAGGTGAAGGAGGCGCTGGGAGCTGTCGGAGTCGCCGGCATGACGGTCTCCGAGGTCAAGGGCTTCGGCCGGCAGAAGGGCCATACCGAGCTGTACCGCGGCAGCGAGTACGTCGTCGACTTCCTGCCCAAGATCAAGCTCGAGATTCTGGCCGAGGACGGCAAGGTCCGGGGGATCGTGGACACCATCATGAAGGCGGCGCGGACGCAGAAGATCGGCGACGGGAAGATTTTCGTCCTTTCCGTGGAAGACGTCATCCGGATCCGGACGGGCGAGCACGGCGAGGAAGCGATCTAGCCGATTTCTCCATGACCCAATCCCTCCAGCTCCTCGGCCAGTTGACCCGCGACCTGCTCGAAGCGGTTCCCGCGGCGGGCCGGTGGGAGCGGGGCGCCTTTCTCCGCCAGCTGAAGGAGCAGCACGCGGCGGGGGGCTCCCTCATCGTGGAGGCCCACCGGGAGGGGGCGGGAGGGCTGGCGCTGTGCGCCGCCCGCGCCTCCCTGATGGACGCCATCCTCAAGCAGGTGTGGGAGCACGCCGTCCGCTCCGACGAGCCGTCCGCTCCCGCGGGCGGGGAAGGACCATCCTGCGCCCTGCTCGCCATCGGGGGCTACGGCCGGGGGGAGCTCTCGCCCGCCTCCGACATCGACCTGCTCTTCGTGCTGCCGAAGCGCTCGGCTGGAGTGAGCCGTTTCGTTCGCACCGTGCTTTACCTCCTGTGGGACGCGGGGCTGACCATCGGCCACAGCGCCCGGACCATCGCGGAGTGCCTGCGGATCGCGCGGGACGACTACCAGAGCGAGACCTCCATGCTCGAGCACAGGCAGGTGGCGGGGAGCGAGGCGGTCGAGGAGGATTTCTCCCGACGCTTCGACTCCCATCTCGAGCGGGTGGGGAAGAGCTCCCACCTGAGGCGGCGCCTCGTCGAGCGGGCGGAGCGCTACCGCTCCTGGGACCCTTCGGTCTACGTCCAGGAGCCCAACGTCAAGGAGAGCGCCGGGGGGCTGCGGGACTTCCACGCCGTCTTGTGGCTGGGCCGGGCCTTCGGGACGAAGGGTTTTGACGGCATCTGGAAGCGGCGGTGGATCCCCGAGGAGGAGTGCAGGGGGGCCCGCGAGGCCTACGACTTCCTGCTGCGGCTGCGCGCCCAGCTCCACATCCAGGCGGGGGCCAAGAACGACATGCTGACCTTCGCCGCCCAAACCGAGGCCGCCCCGGTCCTGGGCTACGCTGACACCGAGAGCGCGATGGCCGGCGAGAGCCTGATGCGCGACTACTTCATGCGCGCCCGCGCCCTTCATACCTTCTGCCGGGACTTCTTCGAAGTGCTCGAGGACCAGCTCAGGCAGCGGCGCTGGGTGAACCGCCGCCCCCGGGTGGAGCCCATCGAGGGGGGGCTCGCCCTCCAGGAGTACCACACCCTCGTCCTGCGGGACGGGGGCCGGGAGGTCCTCGATCGCCCCCAGGGGCTGATGGGGGTGTTCGAGGCCCAGTACCGCTTCGGCTGCCGCCTCTCGCCCGATCTGCGGGCCTTCGTGCGGCGCGGCCTGGACACGGTGGACGAGCGCTTCCGCACCTCCTCGGAGGTGCGCGAGAGCTTCTTCCGCATCCTGGGGGGAAAGGCGGGGGTGGCCCGCGTCCTCCACGAGATGCACGCCCTGAGCTTCCTGGGGCGCTACATCCCGGAGTTCGAGCCCCTCACCTGCTTCGTCCAGTACGACCACTACCACCGCTACACGGCCGACGAGCACACGCTCCTCACCCAGGCCTCCATCGACCTGCTCGCCTACACCAAGGAGCTGCCGCTCCAGAGCCTGGCGCACATCCACCGCGACATGGAGCGCACGCACATCCTGCGGCTCGCGCTCCTCTTCCATGACATCGGCAAGGCGCGGGGCCCCCGCCACGTCCACAAGAGCGCCGCCGCGCTGCCCGAGATCATCCCTCGCCTGGGGATCCCCGCCGACGAGGGGAGGGTGATCGAGTTCCTGGTGGTCAACCACATGGAGATGTGCTACACGGCGGAGCGGCGCGACCTTGAGGACCCCGCCCTCATCGGACGCTTCGCGGAGAAGGTGGGGACGGTCGAGCAGCTGCAAATGCTCTACCTCCTCACCTACGCCGACGTGACCTCGGTGGCCCCGGGGATCTGGAACGAGTGGCGGGGGACGCTCCACCAGGACCTCTACCGCAGGACGCTGCGGCTCCTGGAGTCGGGCGAGGCGCTCCACCGCAAGCGCCAGGCCGACGAGGTGGGCGAGCAGGTCGTCCTCGAGGCGCGGGCCGCGGCCAGCCGCGTGGGGGGGGACCTCATCCGCCGCCACGTGGAGGGGATGCCCGAGCGCTACCGGGCGGGGACGCCCCCCCAGGAGATCCTCCGCCACATCGAGCTGGGGCGGAAGCTGGAGGCCGGCGGCGCCGCCTGCGTGGTGGACGTCACCCACCGCCGCCGCCTGGGGAACACCCTCCTGACGCTCGTGTGCCGGGACCGCCTGGGGCTCTTCGCCATGATCGCGGGCACGCTGGCCGCCTTCGACCTGAGCATCCTGGACGCCAAGGTCTACACCCGGGCGGACGGCCTCGTGGTGGACAGCTTCCAGGTCGTGGACTCGGAGGGGAAGGTGGTCGCGGACCCCGCGCTGTGGGAGCGCTTCCGCGAGGTGATGGACGACCTCCTCGGGGGGCGGATGTCGCTGGACGAGGTGCTCGGCAAGAACCGCCGCTTCCTGCGCCTCAAGCAGCGGGTCCACTTCGACCTCCCCACCGTCGTGGGGTTCGATCTGATGGCCAGCGGGGACGCCACCGTGCTCGAGGTGATCACCCCGGACCGGCACGGGCTGCTGGCCCGCATCGCGCGCTTCCTGGCCGACGAGGGGGTTTCGATCTCGCGGGCCAAGATCTCGACGGAGGGCCCGCGCGCCGTGGACGCCTTCTACGTCACCGACGCCGAGGGGCGCAAGATCGAGGACGCCGCGCGCCTCCGGGAGCTGTGCGATCTTCTCGCCTCGCTTCTGGGCGAGGGGCGGCCTCAGTCCGTGGTTGCGTAGGGGAAACAGGCGGGCGTCCCGGTTTCGGCCGGCCCGGAACGTACTTTATCCGTTCAATCTCAGCAGGGAGGGGTCAGCAACATGGCGAGCGGAGCCAAGAAGAAAGCAGCGGCGGGAGGGACCACCGGGGCCAGGACGCCCGGCGACGTCATCAAGATGGCGAAGGAGCATGGGGCGAAGATGGTGGACTACCGCTTCTGCGACCTTCCGGGGATGTGGCAGCACTTCTCGTCCCTGATTCACACCCTTGAGGAGGACACCTTCAAGGAGGGCGTCGGCTTCGACGGCTCGAGCATCCGCGGGTTCCAGGCGATCCAGGAGAGCGACATGCTCCTGATGCCGGACCCCAAGACGGCCTTCATGGACCCCTTCCTCGAGGTGCCGACCCTGGTCCTCCTCTGCGACGTCAAGGACCCGGTCACGCTCCAGCTCTACAGCCGCGACCCGCGCCACGTGGCCATCAAGGCGGAGCGCTACCTGAAGTCGACCGGGTTCGGCGACGTCGCCTACTTCGGCCCCGAGGCGGAGTTCTTCATCTTCGACAGCGTCCGCTACAACCAGGCCGAGAACCACGCCTTCTACGAGGTGGACTCCGTCGAGGCCGCGTGGAACACGGGCAACGAGGACCAGCCCAACCTCGGCTACAAGGTGCGCTACAAGGAGGGCTACTTCCCCGTCCCCCCCTCCGACACGCTCCAGGACGTCCGATCCGAGATGGCCATCCTCATGGAGGAGATGGGCGTCGAGATTGAGGTCCACCACCACGAGGTGGCCACCGCCGGCCAGTGCGAGATCGACATGAAGTTCGACTCGCTCGTGACCATGGCCGACAAGCTGCTCAAGTACAAGTACGTGGTCAAGAACGTGGCGCGCCGCCACGGCAAGACGGCCACCTTCATGCCCAAGCCGATCTTCAAGGATAACGGCTCCGGCATGCACGTCCACCAGAGCGTCTGGAAGGGCGGCAAGAACCAGTTCTTCCACGCGGGCTCCTACGGCGACCTGAGCCAGGCGGCCCTCTACTACATCGGGGGCCTCCTGCACCACTCCCCGGCGCTGCTCGCCCTCACCAACCCCACGACGAACAGCTACCGGCGGCTCGTGCCCGGCTACGAGGCCCCGATCAACCTCATCTACAGCTGCCGCAACCGCAGCGCCTGCGTCCGCATCCCCATGTACTCCCACAGCGAGAAGTCCAAGCGCGTCGAATACCGCTGCCCGGACGCCACCTGCAACCCCTACCTGGCCTTCGCCGCCATGCTCATGGCGGGCCTCGACGGGGTCCAGAACAAGATCCTCCCGCCCATCCCCATCGACAAGAACCTCTACGACCTCGAGCCCGAGGAGAAGGCCAAGGTCCAGCAGACGCCGGGAAGCCTGGACGGGGTCCTGGACAACCTCGAGCGCGACCACGAGTGGCTGCTCAAGGGGGACGTCTTCACCAAGGACGTGATCGAGACCTGGATCGCCTACAAGCGCGAGATGGAGGTGGACGCCATCCGGCTGCGGCCCCACCCCCACGAGTTCACCCTCTACTACGACATCTGGCCTCCCGCCGTGGCGGAAGCCGCGCCCCCGGGCCCGAGGCCCGGGGGCGCTTTCGTTTGCGGGCCGGAGGAATTTGCAGGGGCGGGTTTCAAACCCGCCCCTGCGGACGCGTGTGGTGAGGGCGGCAGGGGCGTTCAATTGAATGCTCCTGCGGATTCCTGAGCGCGCCGTGTACCTGCGGGTCCGTAGGGGCGACCGTCCGTCCGCCCCTACGCGAGGCCCCGCGGCAGGAGGATGACGTAGACCTCGCGGGGGCCGTGGACGCCCCGGATGAGGGTGAGGGCGATGTCGGCCGAGCGGCTGGGCCCCGTGATGAGCTGGACGCAGCTGGGCCGCTCCCCGGCGATCGCCCCGCGGATGCGGGGCCCCAGGGCCGAGAGGTGGGGCACGATCGTCTCCTCCCGCACCAGCGCCAGGTGGGCCTCGGGGAGGAGGGAGTGGAGGCGGGGGGAGTCCCCCCCGCTCGGCAGGACCAGCGTCCCCGTCTCGGCGACCGCCCAGGCGCAGCCCGTCACCCCCAGGCCCGCGGCCGCCAGCCGATCGCGGCCGTCCCCCTCCCCGGAAGGGGGGAGCACCTCGAAGCCCGCCTCCCTGAGCCACTCCGCCGCGGGAAGGGGGAGCCCCCCACTCATCGCGGCCGGCCGGCCCCTCCAGCGCCCGGCCAGCTCCAGCAGGTGCGCCTTCGCCTCCTCCAGGGAGGCGGGGCGGAAGACCTTCCCCCCCACCGCCTCGAACTCATGCTGGAAGCGCGCCGGGGGATCGGGAACCTCGACCTCGGGGAGGGTATCCGGCGGAGGGGCGGCGGGCCCGTGGCCCAGGGCGGCCTGCCGCCGCAGGCGGTCCACCATCCCCTCCGGCGTCCGTTCCTCAGCCGCCGGGGAGGAGGCGGGGGCCGCCTTGCGCCCGCGCTGGCGCTCCCGCCATCGGTCGCGGAAGCTCCTGCGGGCGGGGAAGGGCAGCTCCCGCCCCTTCGCCCACGCCCCCAGCGCCCCCGGCAGCCAGCCCGCCTTCAGCCGGCCGGAGAGGGGCCTCCCCAGCCAGGAGAGCGCCCGGAACGAGAGCTCCCACAGCGCCGGGCGGCGCATGGTCCAGGCCGCCGCGCGGAACAGGAGAGCCTCCCCCCGCCCGATGGTCCGCTGGGCCACCCGGGCCCCGCGCATCTCGATGAGCATCCGGGGGATGTCCACGAGGACGGGGCAGGCCTCCTGGCAGGCCCCGCACAGGCTCGAGGCGGCGGCCAGCTCGCCCGAGGCCTCAAGCCCCCGCAGCATGGGGCTCAGGACGGCCCCGATGGGCCCGCCGTAGACCGAGTCGTAGGCGTGGCCCCCGACCGTCTGGAAGACCGGGCAGGCGTTCTGGCAGGCCCCGCAGCGGATGCAGTGGAAGGCCTCCTGGAAGGGCCCGCCCAGGTGGCGCGAGCGCCCGTTGTCGAGGAGGACGAGGTGGACCTCCTCGGGGCCGTCCGGCTCGCCGGGCCGCCGGGGCCCCGTCACCATGGTGAAGTAGCTGGTGATCTTCTGGCCGGTGGCGCTGCGCGGCAGCACGGCGAGGAGCGTCAGGGCCTCCTCCAGGGTGGGGACCACCTTCTCGAACCCCATGAGGGCGATGTGCACCCTGGGCAGGGTGGTGACGAGGCGGCCGTTCCCCTCGTTCGTGACGAGGCAGAGGGTGCCCGTCTCGGCGATGGCGAAGTTGACGCCGCTGATCCCCACCCCGGCGGCGAGGAACTCCTGGCGGAGCGCCCGGCGGGCGAGGGCGGTGAGGGCCTCCGGGTCCCGGCCCGCGCCGGGGTCCACCTTGCGGGCGAAGAGGTCGGCCACCTGGTCCAGCGTCTTGTGGAGGGCGGGGGCGACGAGGTGGCTGGGCGTCTCCCCCGCGAGCTGGAGAATCCACTCCCCCAGGTCCGTCTCGACCGGCCGGACGCCCGCCTTCTCGAGCGCCTCGTTCAGGTGGATCTCCTCGGAGGCCATGGACTTGCTCTTGACCGCGAGCTTGGCCCCATGGCGGCGGGCGATGCCGGCGATGATGCCCCGCGCCGCCTCGGCGTCGGGCGCGGCGTGCACCTCGACCCCCGCCCGGCGGAGGTTCGCCATGAGGGTCTCCAGGTGGCGGCCGACCTCCTCGAAGGTGCGGCGGCGGATCTCGCGGGCGCGGGCGCGCAGGGCGAGCGGGGCGGCCGTGGACTCGAAGGCCTTGAGGCGCAGCTCCCCGAAGCGGCCCGTCCCGCCTCCCAGCGCCTGCTGAAGGTGGGGGTCGGCCAGGGCGAGGGCGGCGCGCCGGTTGAAGGGGGAGGTCACGCCTTCGGCCCTTCCGTCTCCGCCGGCCAGCCGGGGGCGCCCGGCCCCGCGAGGGCCTGGGCCAGGTGGAGGAGCCGGACCCGCGAGCCCCGGCGGGCGAGCCCGCCCCCGATCTGGAGCATGCACCCCGCGTCGGCCGCGACGAGCCAGTCGGCGCCTGTCCCCTCGGCGGCCTGGAGCTTCTGCTCCAGCATGGCGCACGAGACCTCGGGGAACTTGACCGCGAAGGAGCCCCCGAAGCCGCAGCAGCGGTCGCAGCCGGGCAGCTCCTCGCGCCGCTCGGCGGCGAGGCCGAGCAGGCGGCGCGGGGCCTCCCGCTCGCCGAGGCCCCGTAGGAGGTGGCAGGAGTCGTGGTAGACCGCCTTGCCAGGCAGGCGCGGGCTGCGCCCGCCGGGGGCATGGCGGTCGAGATACTGGGAGAGCTCAAGGACGCGCGAGGCGACGCGGCCGGCCTGCTCGCGCTTCCAGGGGTCACCGGGGAAGAGGGACGGGAGGACGCACTTGAGCATCCAGCCGCACGAACCCGAGGGGACGACGATGGGGGCGTCCCCCTCCAGCAGCTTGAGCTGGGGCTCGATCACCTTCCGCGCCTCCTCGCGGAAGCCGTTGTTGAAGTGGGGGAGGCCGCAGCAGGTCAGGCCCTCGGGGAAGTCCACCTCGGCGCCGGATTGCTCGAGGAGGTGCGCCGCCGCCTCGCCCACCTCCGGGAAGAAGTGGTCCACGAGGCAGGTGGCGAAGAG
>JACPCT010000436.1 GCA_016184445.1 Candidatus Tectimicrobiota bacterium
AGGTCGGTCCTCATTTTCTCCTGCGCCGAGGCGAGGGAGTCCGGGTCGTGCAGCAGCCAGGCCGCGTCCCCCGGGACGGCGTCGAAGAAAGTCCCCATCTCCGGGAGGAAGAAAGGAGACAGGCCCTCGACGCCCGGGAAATGGCCCTCCACCTCGAGGAGGCGGAGCATCCGCTCGACGCGGTGGGAGAGGTCGGAGTCCACCCCAGCCGCCCGCCGGAGCGCCTCGGCTCCCCGCTCACGCTCCTCACTCGACAGAAGGAGCTCGCGGGCGGGGAAGACCCGGACCTCCTCCCGCGTCCGGAGGGTCCGCTGGGTCTGCGGGTTGAACTCGCGGAGGGAGTCCACCTCGTCGCCCTTGAGGTCCACCCGGATGGGACGGGCTTCCTGGGGCGGGAAGAAGTCCACGATGCCGCCCCGCACCGCATACTCCCCCGGCGACTCCACCACGGAGCGGCGCTGGTACATCAGCTCCTCCAGCGTAGCCAGGAACCCGTCCCGGTCGATCTCCGCCCCTTCCCGCAAGGCGAGGGGGCGCTCCCGGAGCCGGCCCAGGGAGGGGAGCTTCCCGGCGAGCGCCTCCGGGGTGGTCAGGACGAGCCCGCCCCGGCCGCTCAGGAGGAAGTCGAGCGCCGCCATGCGCTCTCCCACCACCTCGCTGGAGGGAGAGAGGCGGGCGTAGGGGTAAACGTCCCAGGCGGGAAACGCGAAAACGGGCGGGCGCCGCTCTCCCCCCGGGACCGCGCCCAGGAAGAACTGCAGGTTCTGCCCCACCTGGCTCAGCCGCCGGGAATCGGCTTCCACATAGATCAGGGGGGAGGAGAGGCTCGGGAGCAACCGGGCCAGCCACCACGCGCAGGAAGCCTCGTCGCTCCCTCGCAAGCGGATGCGGCGGCTGCCCTCAGGCCGGGAGATGAAGGAGAGGAGTGCTTCGGTCATTTGCCATGCATCCATCCAGGGCGTCTCGATGGGAGGGACCGCGCCTCAATGTTCAGAAGGAGGGGGCCCTCCGGTTCCACAACCCTGGCGGGATGGAAAAAGGTCAGTTCAGCAGCTTCTCGGTGATGACAAAATCCCGCACGACGTTCGACGAGGACTGCGGCAGGACGATCCTCGACCCATTCAGGGAAACCTGCGTCCCCGCCACATTCCCCACGGTGAGGATGAACCTCTCCGAACCCTTCCAGAACCGCTCGTTCCCGTATCTTCCAGGGCCCGGATCTTGAGCGCGAGCCGGCTGTCCAGCACCACCGCGGGGCGGGAGGGGGGAGCATTCGAGGGGGGAACAGGCGTTTCCGCAGCCGGGGGTCGGGCAGACGCCGTCTCCGGAGGGGCGCTGGCTACCGTTCCCGGCACCGCAGAGGCCGCAGGGAGGCCGGACAACCCATTCTCCCCGTTCCGCTTGGCCGAGCTGACGGAGAGGACGCCGTCTCCTTCCGCCGGGACAGGATTGCGGCTTTGGGGCTCGGCCGCTGGCGTCCGGACGGGCGGCGTTCGGACAGGCGGCGCAGGCTTGGACTTCGCCGGGCTCAGGATTTGAGGCATCTGCCTCAGCATGGGGCCAGCGGCCGCCTTCAAACGTTCCGAGAAACTGGTGACCGGCACATACTCCTCCGTCTTGCCCCGGAGTGCCCAGAAGAGCACCCCGCTCACAACAATGAGCACAACCACAGCGGCGAAGGGCAGCCACAGCTTCTGGCCGGAGGGCCGCTCGGCGATCTGGGAGAAGGCGATCTTCTCGGCGCTGAATTGGGCCGCCTTCATCTGCTGCTGGGCTGTCCCGAACTCACGGTCGAACTGGCGGGCGGCGGCTCCCGCGTCCACCCCGATGGCCCCAGCATACGCGCGCACGAACCCCCGCGCGATCGGCACGGAAGGCAGACGGCTGTACTCGCCCGCCTCGATGCGCTCGAGATAGAAGTTCCGGACGCGCGTCTGCTTCGCGACATCCCCGAGCGGGATGCCGCGCGCCTCGCGCTCTTGGCGGAGGAACGATCCCAGTCCGTCCTCGATGATGCCGGGTGCTTTCGCCATAACGACCGCTTCCGATCCGCTCCGTATCACCCAGGTCAAGAAAGCAACGCCAACAGATAATTGCAGGGAAAACAAATGTATAGCTAAAAATCCTCAAAGTCAATGCTAAAATATCGGGGAAAAATGCCCGCCAGTCAAAGACTATTCGCCCTTCAGGAGGGAAAGAATGGCGGGCGCGATCCCGCAGAGGGTCATATCCTCCCCGACAGGCCAGTCGGCCGCCGCCCGGCCCCAGAGCAAGACCGGCACTTGGTGGGGGGTGTGCGCGGAGTGGGTCATGTCTTCGATGTTCCCGTGGTCGCTGGTGAGGATGAAGCCGTCCCGTTCAGGCTCCAAGACCTTCAGAGCGGACCCCACGAACCGGTTCAGCTCCTCCAGCACGCGGAGGGCGTCCTCCAGCGTCCCGCGGTGCCCCGCGTGATCCGTCTGAAAATACTCGTAGACGAGCAGGTCGCCCTGCAGAGCCAGGCGGCCCAGCCGAAGACCGGCCTCCTCCGGGGTCAAGAGTTCCGCCGCCGCGCCCTGCTCCCGCAGAAGCCGGTTCGTGAAGTCGCGGTAGACGGCCTCCCCGCGCCGGAGATCCTCCAGGCGCTTGAGCGGGAGGCCCGCGCTCTCGGTCATGACGGTGGTGACCGAGCGGCGGCGGTTGGATCCTCGGGCGAAGAAGGCGGGCGTGTAGGCGTTGGCGAAGTCCACCCGCCTCCCCCGCTCCCGCGCGCGGCGAAGGAGGCTGTGGCGAGCCAGGATGTCGCGGAGCGCCCGGTTCGGAAGGCCTTGAAGATGCTCTCCCACCTGGGCGGGCGCGTTCACACCCGTGAAGAGAGCGGTCCCGCCGGTCGCGCTCTGCGGGAGCCCGGGCACGCCCAGGCAGGCATCCGCGCGCAGGAGACGGAAGCCCTCCTCCAGGGGACAGACCCCTCCCAAGGGAGCCAATGGCCCCCCGCTGAGGCGGGAGAGCGGATTGGACGGCCCGGGCGGCCCCAGCCCCACGCCATCCACGAAAACGAACAGGAGGGACATTTACAAGGTGCGTCCCACGGCCTGAGCAAATACCTGAAGTTCTTTCATCAAACCTTTGAAAACATCTGGCTTGAGTGATTGAGCCCCGTCCGACATGGCCTTGGCCGGCTCTGGGTGCATCTCGATCATGAGCCCGTCCGCCCCGGCCGCGACAGCCGCCCTGGCCAGGGCGGGGACGAAGCGCCAGGCACCCGCCGCATGACTCGGGTCCACCACGACGGGGAGATGAGTCAGTTCCTTCAGCACCGGCACTGCGCTGATGTCCAGCGTGTTGCGGGTGGCGGTCTCGAAGGTGCGGATGCCCCGCTCGCAGAGGATGACGTGGGGGTTCCCCTGGCTGAGGATGTACT
>JACPCT010000086.1 GCA_016184445.1 Candidatus Tectimicrobiota bacterium
TTCGTCTCGGAGGGGTAGAGGGCCCAGCCGAACAGGACCAGGTGGAGCACAACCGAGCCGGCCCAGGCGCGGCGGAAATACGGGTCCCGGGCGAGGGGAGGCAGCGGCCCGGCGTGGCGGGGGGAGGCGGGAGCCTCCGCCCGCGCCGCCAAGAACGCCATCCCCCCGGAGGGGCCCGAAGGATGCGGCGTCGTCATTCCAGCCTCAGCGCCGGCGCCGGTTCCCGCCCTCGGATTCGAGGGGGTCGGTCACCATGTTCAGCTTGGTGATCCCGGCCGCGCGGATGACGGCCATCGTCTCCACCACGCGCCCGTAGGGGACCGACTGGTCGGCTCGGAGGAAGATCTCCTTGTTCGCCCTCGCCTTGAAGAGCGCGTCGAGCTTGGGCCGCAGCTCGGCGAGGTCGTGGGGGTGATCGTTCAGGTAGATCCGCTGGCCGCGATCCACGGTGACGACCACGGCGTCCTCTGCGACCCGGGAGCGCTCGGCTGACACCTTGGGGAGGTCCACGTTCACCGCCTGGTTCTGGGTCTCCAGGAGCGGAGCCGTCACCATGAAGATCACCAGCAGGACCAGCATCACATCCACGAGGGGAGTGACGTTGATGTCGGACATCGCGTTCGAGCGCGTGACCTTGACTGCCATGGCGCCGCCCTCCCCCTACATGCGCATGAAGTGGCGGCCCACGAGGTTGAGGAAGTCGGCGGTGAAGTTCTCGATGTCGTTCGCGATGACCTTCACGCGGTTCTGGTAGTGGTTGTAGGCGATGACCGCCGGGATGGCCGCCGCCAGGCCGACCGCGGTGGCGATGAGGGCCTCGCTGATGCCCGGGGCCACCACCGCCAGGCCGGCCGAGCCCCGCGCGCCGATCTCGCGGAAGGAGTTCATGATGCCCCACACCGTCCCGAACAGGCCGATGAAGGGCGTGGCGCTGGCCGTCGTGGCCAGGAAGGTCAGCAGCCGCTCCAGCTTGCCCACCTCCTGGTTGGCCGCCCGCCTGAGCGCCCGCTCGACGGTCTCCACCCCGGTGGACTCCGTGGTGGTGAGGACGGCGGCCTCCTCCATCCCGCCCTTGGAGGAGCGGGCCTTGAGCACCTGCTCCACCTCCTGGTAGCCCGCCGCGAAGACCTGCCCCACCGGGCTGTCCCCGTACTCGCCCGCCTCGCTGTAGAGATGATCGAGCCGCTTCGCCTTCCAGAACACCTCCAGGAAATCGTCTGAGCGGTGCTTCGCGCGCCTGAGCTCGAAGAACTTCCAGATGATGACCGCCCACGAGGAAAGCGAGAAGCTGATCAGCAGCACCAGGACGATGAACACCACCCCGCTCGATCGGAACGCCAGACTCCACAGGTTGATCTCGGAGGGCGTGACCAGCGGGGCCGGGTCGGCGGCGGCGGCAACGGCGAAAAGGGGAAAAAGAACCACCAAAGGGATCCTCCACGCCAGGCGGGCAATCAAGTATCGCGCTTTTGCAAAGGGCAGTCAATACAGAGGCTTTTCGGGAATCATTGACATGAATTCTCGGCGCTGGCCATAATCCCCGGACGCCCGCCGTGCGGAGGTTGCGCGTGAACGCCCTGGAGCGCGCAAAAAAAGCCGCCACCGAATCCATCGACCGGCTCGCCGGATCGCTCTGGTCGCTCTCCCTGGAAATCCACCGTGACCCGGAACCGAGCTTCCAGGAGCACCGGGCCTGCCGCCGCCTCTGCGCCTTCCTCGAGGGCCAGGGCTTCGAGGTCCGGCGGGGGGTGGGCCGCCTCCCCACCGCCTTCCAGGCCCGCCGCGCCGCGCGCCGGGGGCGCCCGGCGGTCTCCTTCCTCTCCGAGTACGACGCCCTGCCGGGGCTGGGCCACGCCTGCGGCCACAACGTGATCGGGGTGGCGAGCGCGGGGGCCGGGGCCGCCCTGGCGCAGGCCGTGGGGCCCGAGGCAGGCGCCGTCGTGGTGACCGGCACCCCCGCCGAGGAGAAGGGTGGGGGCAAGGTTCTGCTCGCGCGCCGCGGCCTCTTCCGGGGCCTGGACGCGGTCATGATGTTCCATCCCTCGGGAGAAACCCGGGCCGAGGTGAACTTCCTGGCCCTGGCCGAGCTGCGCTTCCGCTTCACCGGCCGGGCCGCCCACGCCTCGGCCTCCCCGGAGAAGGGGATCAACGCCCTGGACGCCGTCCTGGCCGCCTTCCAGGCCATCGCCGCCCTGCGCCAGCACATCCCGCCGGGCGACCGGGTGCACGGGATCGTCACCGAGGGAGGGGAGGCCCCCAACATCATCCCGGCCCGGGCCTCGGCTTGGTTCTACGTCCGGAGCACCACCCCGGAGGGGCTCAAGTCCCTGGCCGGGCGGGTGGAGGCCTGCGCCCGGGGGGCCGCCCGGGCGACGGGGGCGCGGCTGCGCATCTGGCGCAACCCCGTCTCCTACGCCCCCATGCGCGTGAACGGCGCCCTGGCGGCCCTCTTCCGCGAGAACCTGCGCTGCCTCGGGGTGCGCGAGCCCGAGCCCCTGCCCCCCCTCGCGATGGGCTCCTCGGACGTGGGCAACGTGAGCCAGGTGACCCCCACCATCCACCCCCAGATCCAGATGGTGCCGGGCGGGGTCTCCGCCCACACCCCCGCCTTCGCCCGGGCGGCCGGCGGGGCGGCCGGGAGGAAGGCCCTCCTCCTGGGCGCCAAGGCTCTCGCCATGACGGGGGCCGACATCCTCCTCGACGCGAAGGCCCGCTCCCGGGTGCGGGCCGAGTTTGAAAGGGGGGGGCGATGAGGCTCGCGCGCGCCGCTCTGCTGCTCGCGGGGCTTCTGCTGGGGGCACCTCCGGCCCTGGCCGCCGCTCCGCCCCCGAAGGCCGCGCCCGTCCAACCTCCCAAGGTCTCCCCCATGCCCCAAGCGGTCCTGGCCGCGGCGGAGGGCGAGGACGCCCCGGCCCTGCTGCGGGCGCTCAAGGCGCTCCGATCCGACCCAGACGGGCGGGGCGCCTTCCTCGCAGGCTATGCGCACCTCCAGGCGGGCCGCCCCGGTGAGGCCGTCGCGCCCCTGCGGGAGGCCCTCGGCAAGGCCCCGGACTTGAAGAGCCACATCCTCTACTTCCTGGCCCTGGCCGCCGAGAAGCTCAAGGACGACGAGACCGCCCGGCACTCCCTCCAGGAGCTCCTGAAGAGCGACCCGGGCAACCCGCACGCCCCCCAAGCCTACGAGACCCTGGCCCGCATCGCGCTGCGGCGGGCGGACCCCCTGGAGGCCGCGCGCTGGGCGCGCGGCCTGCTCCGCCTCTACCCCAACCACGACCGCGCCGACGCCTTCCTCCAGTTGCTCGCCGAGGCTTTGGAGCAGGGCGCCCAATACGGGGACGCGGTCCTCGCCTGGCGGCGCCTCTGGATCGATCACCCCGAAAGCCCGCTGGCGGAGAAGGCGCTGGCGCGCGCCGGCGCCATCGCCCCCATGGCCCGGCCGCCAGCGCCCCCCCTCCAGGCCTCGGACCATTACCTGCGCGCCCGCCGCCTCCAGAAGCTCCACCGCTACCGTGAGGCCCTCGAAGCCTACCGCGCGCTCGACCGCGCCTTCCCGGGCTCTCCCTACCGCCTCTCCCTGCGGCACCACTCGGCCATCGCGCTCTTCTTCCTCCGCCGCACCCCGGAGGCCCGCGCGGCGCTCGAGGAGTCGCTGCGGAACTGGCCGGCCGGCTCGCCCGACCGGGCCGAGGCGCGCTACTTCCTCCTGCGCAACCACCTGCGGGCGGACGACAAGCCCGCCTTCGAGGAGGAAGCCAAGACCCTCCTCCAGGAGGGCGCGAACACCACCTGGGCCGCCCGCGCCCTGAACCTCCTCGCCCGGGTCCGCGAGGACGACGGGGATCAGGCCGCCGCCGCGCGCTACTACGAGCAGATCATCCGCCAATACCCCGCCTCCCCGCTGGCGCCCAAGGTCCTGTGGCAGATCGCCTGGCTCCGCCTCCAGGAGCGCTCCGAGGCGCCCGCCCTGGAGGGCTTCCAGGACCTCGTCCGCCGCTACCCCAGCCATCCGCTCGTCCCCTCGGCCCTCTACTGGTCGGGCGTGGCGGCCGAGCGCATGGGCGAGCGCGACCGGGCCGCCCGGCTCTACCGCAGCGGCGCCCAGGGCTACCGCCACCAGTACTACGGCCACCTCTCCGCCGAGGCCCTGGCCCGCCTGGGCCGGGAGGGCCTCATGGAGGCGGCCTGGCCCCTTCCCTCCGCCGAGGCCGGCTTCGAGGCCTGGACCTCCCCGCCCCCGGGACCCCTGGAAGCGGGGGCGCTGGCCCACTGGCGGGCGGCCGAGCTGCTCGCCTCGATGGGGCTCCACCACCTGGCGGGGGAAGAGTTCGAGCGGCTGGGCGGCGCACCCTTCTTCCGCTACCGCGCCGCCCTGGCCTTCTCGCGCCGGGGGTTCCACGACCGCGCCACCGCCATCCTCCACGGGCAGTTCCGGGACGCGATCCGGGCCGGGGGCGCCGACCTGCCCCCGGAGTTCTGGAAGGCCGTCTTCCCCCTCCGGGCCCGCCCCGGGAAGGGGGACGGCGCGGACCCACTCCTGGTCAACGCCATCATCAAGGCGGAGAGCTCCTTCGACCCCAACGCCTTCTCCCCGGCGGGCGCGATGGGCCTCATGCAGATCATGCCCGGGACCGGGCGCAGCCTCGCCAAGCGGGCGAACGTCCGCTTCGACTCCGAGGCCCAGCTCTTCGACCCGGAGCTGAACGTGCGGCTCGGCTCCTTGTACCTGGCCGGGCTCGTCAAGGAGTTCGGCGGGGCGCTCATCCCCGCCATCGCGAGCTATAACGCGGGCCGCGCCGTGGTGAGGCGCTGGTGGCAGAAGCGGGGGAACGAGCCGCTGGACGTCTTCATCGAGCGCATCCCCTACGAGGAGACCCGCAACTACGTGAAGCGCGTCCTCTCCTACTACCGCGAGTACCGCCGCATCTACGGTGGCTCCGCGCGGCCCCCGCACGCGCCCGGCTCTCCCTCATGAGGGAGCCTTCCCCGCCGCCGCTCCAGGCCGTGGGCCTCATGTCGGGGACCTCAGCCGACGGCGTCGACGCCGCCCTGGTGCGGATCGGCGGCGGGACGGCCGAGCTGCTGGACTTCCGCTCCTCCCCCTACCCGCCCCGCCTGCGCGCGCGGGTGCTGCGCGCGGCGGGGGAGCCCGGGGCCGCCACCGCCGAGATCTGCTCCCTCCACCGCGAGGTCGGGGAGGCCTTCGCCCAGGCGGCGCTCGACCTGCTCGCGGCCGCGGGCGTCTCCGCCGGCCAGGTGAGCTTCATCGGGAGCCACGGCCAGACCGTCCGCCACCTTCCCGAGGGGGGAGAGGGCGCGGACGGCCCCCTGCTCCCCTCCACCCTCCAGCTGGGGGACGCGGCCGTCATCGCCGAGCGCACGGGGCTGACCGTGGTGGCCGGCTTCCGCAGCCGCGACGTGGCCGCCGGGGGCTCGGGCGCCCCCCTCACCCCCTGGGCCCACCGCTTCCTTTTCGAGCGGCCGGACGCTCCGGTGGCCTTCTTGAACCTGGGCGGGATATCGAACCTCACCTACATCCCCCCGGCGGGAAAGCCGGGACTCTTCGGCTTCGACTGCGGGCCCGCCAATATGGCGCTGGACGCCTGGGTCGAGCGGCGGACGAAGGGCGCCGAGCGCTTCGACCAGGGAGGCCGGCTCGCCGCCCGGGGACGGGTGGACAAAGAAGCGCTGGACACCCTGCTGGCCCACCCCTTCCTCCGGCTCGCCCCCCCCAAGAGCACCGGGCGGGAGGCCTTCGGCGCGGCCTTCCTCGAAAGCGCGCTGGTCCCCCTGCGCGAGCACGGTGCCCCGCCCGAGGACGAAATTGCCACCCTGACCGCCTTCTCGGCGGAGTGCGTCATCGAGGCCGTGCGCACCCACCTCCCTCCCGGAGCGCCGCCCGTAGAGCTTCTGGTGGGCGGGGGGGGATATCAAAATGAGACGATCGTGCGCCGCCTGCGCGACGGCCTGGCACCCATCCCCGTTCATTCGAGCGCGGAACGGGGCATCCCCCCCGGGGCAGTGGAGGCCGTGGCCTTCGCCCTCTTGGGCTGGGCGGCGCTGCGGCGGGTGCCCGCCAACGTCCCGGCGGCCACGGGGGCGAGGCGGGAGGTGGTCCTGGGCCACATCACCCCTGGGGAGCGCTTTCCCTCCCTTCCCGGCTCTTGCCCCCCCTCCTTCGGTAAAATGTGAAACCCCCCACATCCGAACCCCCGTTTCTGAGGCATAATGCGGGGAAGACCGCGCTGGAGGAGCCCGCATGGACGCCACCCTCGAGGATGAGGCCGTCGCCCTGACCCGCGACCTCGTCCGGATCCCGAGCGAGAACCCGACCGGCACCGAAGCCCGGGTGGCGGACTGGCTGGAGGACTACCTGCGGAAGCTGGGGCTCCCGGTAGAGCGGGACCGGGTGGCCGAGGGGAGAGAGAACCTGGTCGCCGAGATCGGGGGCGCCGCTGGGCCCGCCCTCGTCTTCCTCAACCACATGGACACCGTGCCCGCGGGCGAGGGCTGGACGCGCGACCCCTTCGCCGCCGAGCTCACCGACGGGAAGCTCTGGGGCCGGGGGACGTGCGACATGAAGGGCGGCCTCGCGGCCGCGCTGGTGGCCCTCAAGGCCCTCAAGGGGAGGATCGACCGGGGCGCGCCCGCCCGCCGCACGGTGCGCTGCTGCCTGGTGGTGGACGAGGAGAGCCCTTGGATGCGGGGCGCCGCCGCCGCGATCGAGCGGGGGCGCATCGGCGCGCGGGACATCGTGCTTGCGTGCGAGCCCACGCGCATGCGGCTCATCACCGCCCAGAAGGGCGCGATGTGGTACGAGGTCCTCCTCTCGGGGCGGAGCGCCCACGCCTCCGTGCCCCACGCCGGGGCGGACGCGCTGCTCGCCGGCGCGCGGACGGTGCTGCGGCTGCACGCGGCGGCGGCGGCCCTCCCGGCGTCGGACCCCCTCCTCGGGAGGACGACCGTGGTCGCGAGCGTCATCCAGGGGGGCCGCAAGACCAACATCGTCGCCGACCTGTGCCGCCTCGAGGTGGACGTGCGCTTCGTCCCCCCCCTCGGGGTGGCGGACGCGCGCCGGCTGGTCGAGGGCGCGGCGGCGGCGGCTTGCGCGGAGACGCCGGGGACCTCGGCCGAGGTGCGTCCCATCTCGGTGGACCGCCCCCCCATCCTCGCCGACCTCGGCAGCGAGGGCGGGCGCGTCCTCGCCGGGGCGCTGCGCGAGGCGGCGGGCGTCGCGCCCGAGCCGGCCGGGGTGAGCTACTACTCGGACGCCGGGCTGGCCGCCGCGCGCACGGGCAGCCGGCAGTGCTTTCTCCTGGGCCCTGGGAACGTGGAGCAGGCCCACGGCCCCGATGAGTTCGTGGACGTCGAGGAGCTGCGCCGCGCGGCGCTCGTGCTCGCGCGGCTGACCGCGAGGTTCGCCCTCGACGCCGGCTGAGAGGACTCCCCGGGGAGGGTCCCTCGCGCCCGGAGGGCCGGGCGGAGGCCCCCCCTTCACCGGCGCGGGCGCCGCCGAGAGACCCGCTCCGGGAAAGGCGGAAAACATGGCCATCGAACCCGGGCCCGAGCCCCAGCCCGCCTACCAGAAGCTCACCTTCAAGAAAGAGGCCATCCCGCCCCAGCTCCAGCCCCTCATCCGCAAGCTCCAGAAGAGCTACCTCTTCTTCGCCGACATGCTCGAGGAGGAGGTGGGCCAGTTCCTCAAGCTGTGCAGGCGCGAGACCTTCGAGGACGGGAAGAAGATCTTCACCCAGGGCGAACTGGGGAACTCCTTCTACCTCGTCGTCTCCGGCGAGGTGCGCATCCTCGTGGAGAACACCGAGATGGCCCGGCTGGGGCCGGGCCAGGTGTTCGGCGAGATGGCCATCCTGGAGGAGGTCCCCCGCAACGCCTCCGCGGTGGCCGCGGGGAGCACGCTCCTCTTCTCCATCTCCCGGAGCGTGCTGGCCACCCGGGCGCCGGCGCTGGGCTTCAAGGTGGTGGTCGGGATCGCCCGCCAGCTCTCCGTGAAGCTCCGCGAGGCGAACGATCACATCCGCAAGCAGGACGCTCCGCAAGGGTGAGAGGCGGCCCGCCCGCCTCCCCGCGCCGCGCCCCATCTCTCCACGCTCTTCGCCGAGGAGGCACGCAGATGCGGGCGCCCGAAAATCCTCCAGCCCAAGGCGCCCCCCGGGGCCAGGACTCCTTCCAGCTCACGCGCGAGGGCACGCAGACCATCGAGGCCCTGCTCGGCAAGCTCCGGACGGGCTACTCCTTCTTCGCCGACATGAGCCCGCAGGATCTCGTCTGGTTCCTGCGGCTGTGCAGCCGCCGCTCCTACGACCCCGGGGACGTCATCTTCCAGGAGGGGGAGACGGGGGACTGCTTCTACCTCATCGTCTTCGGGGAGGTCGCCATCAGCCGGGGCAGCTCCGAGGTCGCCCATCTGGACGACGGGAGCTGCTTCGGGGAGATGGCCGTGCTGGAGAACACCCCGCGGAACGCGACCGCGACGGCCACGCAGAGGACGCTCGTCTTCTGCGTGGAGCGAGAGATCCTGACGAACGTCTTCCCCTCGCTCGGGTTCAAGGTGGCCTCGAGCCTCGCCAAGGACCTCTCGCAGAAGCTGCGGGAGACCAACGAGCGGCTGAAGCGCGGCTAGGCCGGGGTGGAGAGCGGGGGCGCCCCCCTTACCCGCCCCGCGCCCGTTCCACCTCCTCCAGCATGGCGCGGATCTTCTCGAGCTGCTCCTCGGCGCCCGCCTCCTTGAACATCACGCGCGCCTCGCCCAGCCGCGCGCGCGCCTTCTCGAGGCTCCCCTGCTCGAGGTGCAGGCGGCCGAGGTTCCCGAGGCTGGTGGCCTGGCCGATGAGGTGCGCCTCCTCGCGGTTGATCTGGAGCGCCCGCTCGTAGGCCGCCTCGGCCTCCTCCAGGTCCCCCCGGAAGTAGTGGATGTTGCCGATGTTGCTCATGTGGGCGGCCTCGCCCTTGCGGTTGCCCATCTCCCGGTGGATGGCCACGGCCTTCTCGTAGTAGCCCAGGGCGCGGGTGAACTGATCGAGCGCCGTGTAGGTCCCGCCCATCTGGCCCAGCGCCAGGGCCTCGCCCGCCGCGTCCCCCAGCTCGCGGCAGACGCGCGCCGCCTCCTCCAGGTTCTTGAGGGCGGCGTCGGACTCGCCGAGCTGCGTCTGGGCCGAGGCGAGGGCGACGAGGGCCCGGGCCCACTCGGCGTTCTCGCCCCCCTTGCGGAAGTGATTGGCCGACTCGGCCAGGTGCCCGCGCGCCTGCCCCGCGTCGCCCAGGCGGCGCAGGAGCTGGCCCGCGCGAAGGTGGAGGCGGGAGAGCTGGGCGGGGTCGCCCTTGGGGCCGATCGCCCCGATCGCCGAAACCGTGGCCTCGGCGGCCCGGGCGTGGTCGCCCTTCACCTGATAAAAGAAGCCCAGGTTGCGGAAGGCCGAGCAGCGCAGCGCCGCGTCGCTCCCCGCCTCGCGGACGGCCTCCTTGCAGTAGGCGATGGCCGGGTCCACCTTCCCCCGCGCGAAGGTGGCCACCGCGAGGGCGTTCAGCACCGGCCCCAGCCGCCGCGCCCGGCGGAGCGCCTCCTTGAAGTGGCCCGAGGCCTCCTCGCAACGGCCGAGCAGGTGCTCCACGATCCCCAGGCGCAGGTACTCCTCGGGCTGGACGGCGGCCTTGGCCGCATGGCGCTCGCGCAGATCGGACGCGGCCGCCTGGCTCACCCCCTCCGCCCAGGCCGGCATCCGGGCCTCCCCTTCCTCCGCGAAAAGAAGGTCGCCGGGGCAGTGGTCCGAGGCCAGCTTGCGCACCAGGTCGGCCGGGGAGCTGGCCGCGGG
>JACPCT010000087.1 GCA_016184445.1 Candidatus Tectimicrobiota bacterium
GAACGTCACCTTTGGATTATCAATCCAGATACCCTGCCACTCATCCGGAGACGCTACGCCAAAGAAATTCAACAATTCCCTAATCTGCTTAACCTTATCTTGGCTACTCTTAACCCATTTAAATTTGCTCATCTCCCCAATGGGAAATTGCTTTAGCCACTGAGAGTATTTTTTGAGGCGTCTCTGTTCCTCGAGTCGTGCAACCATTTCCTGGTATTGCTGTTCTCGCGCACTCCAAAAACTTGCCGGAACACCCAGAACTCTCTCTAATTTGAGCGCTGTGTCTTGGGTGAGAGACGCCTTCCCTTTGACAATCAAATTAACAGTCTTTCTCGCAAGACCTGTTCGCTCCGCCAATTCAGCTTGGGACATTCCAACGGCTTCTAAAGTATCTTCAAGCGTTTCGCCTGGCGGTGAAACATAATTTGGAATGAACTGATTCTGTAGCGGTTTAACCATGATAATCCTCCACTCCGAGGATTTCGACGGCGGTGACCTTCGTCCAATCAAGGCCGCCATCTGGCTTGACGGGAACTGGCTTGTCGGCAGGCCTAATGATGAGGCGGTAAGCGCCATCAAGACTTAAAGCGAGTTGCCCCTTACGATTCCCTTTCAACTCATGACACCGCGCCTGAGGCAACTTGGCTAGGTCCGCAAGGACTGAGGCGGCGCTGATTTCAAACAGGCGCTTTCCAATGAGATTCGCTCGTCTTGAGCCGTGTCGCTTGGTGAGTAACTTAAAATCATTACACTCCCTTTCGAGGCTCCCACTCTTGAACACTATATCCATCAAGAGCCTCCATAAAATGTTAACCTAGATGGTAAACAATACGAGAAATCTTGTCAAGGGGACCCTTGACTAAAAAATCAGGGACATCACCTTAAAAAACTTCACCCCCTCCCCTCCAGCCCGAAGGCTTGGGCTAGGAGCTCGTAGGATTTCAGCCTCGCCTCGAAGCTGTGGCAGACGGTGACGACGACGAGCTCCTCCACCTGGTAGGCCTCCGCCAGCTTGAGCATCTCCTCCTTGCACTGGCCGGGGTCCCCGGCCGTGGTGCGGCCCCACACGTCCTCGGCGAAGGCGCGCTCGGCGTCGCTCCAGGGGTGGGCCCGGGCCTCCTCGGGGGAGGGGACGCCCTTCCGCTCCCCCCGGCGGTTGCGCAGCATCCAGAGGGGGCGGCTCGAGGCGTGGTGGAGGGCCTCTTCTTCCGTCTCCGCGCACAGGACGAAGGCGCCGATGCTCCCCAGCGGAGCGGCCAAGCCCTTCGAGGGGCGGAAGCTCTCCCGGTACATCCGCATCACCTGGGGCCCGCCGTACTGGTTGATGAAGTGGGCGAAGGAGAAGGGCTGGCCGAAGTGGGCCGCCATCATCGCGCTCTCGCCGCTCGACCCGAGCATCCACACCTCGGGCGCGGTGGGGCCGCCGGGCATGGCGCGGAGCCGGGCGAAGGGGTGGCCCGCGGGGAGGCTGTCCGTGAGGTAGCCGAGGAGGTCCGCCACCTTGTGGGGGTAGTCCTCGTAGCCGAAGCCGCTCTGGTCAGGTGCCAGGGCCGCCGCCGTCAGGCGGTCGCTGCCGGGGGCGCGGCCGATGCCCAGGTCGATCCGCCCTGGGTAGAGGGCCTCGAGCACCCGGAAGTTCTCCGCCACCTTGTAGGCGCTGTAGTGGCTGAGCATCACCCCGCCCGAGCCCACCCGCATGGCGCGCGTCCGGGCGGCGATCTGGCCGGCGAGGATCTCCGGGGAGGTCCCGGCGAGCCCGCCGCTGTTGTGGTGCTCGGCCACCCAGTAGCGGTGGTAGCCCAGCCGCTCGGCGGCCCCGGCGAGGAGGAGGGTCTCCTGGAGGGCCTGGGCGGCCGTGCCGCCGCTCCGGATGGGGGACTGGTCCAGCACGCTCAGCCGCGGCATCGGGCGCTCACCGGGCCGCGGAGGGGACCGGCGCCCCAGGAGGCCTGACCTCGATGAAGTCGTGCACGCCGCGGACCCCCTGGATGCGCCGCAGGATGCGGAGCACCGCGTCCCGCTCCTTCGCGCTCCCCGCCCGGCCGATGATGTAGACCTGGCTTCCGAATGCCTGCCAGCGGTAGTTCACCGACGTCACCCCGTCCTCCCCCAGAAGCAGCACCTTGGCCTGGGCCTCGATCCACACGTCGCCCGCCAGGCTTCCCTGCGCCCCGCCCTCCCCCGCGACCTGAATGCGGTTGTAGACGGCGCGGACGCCCTCACCCTGGCGGGCGAGGTGCTCCACCTCGGCCGCTAGGACCAGGTCGGTCACCTTCCCCGTGAGGAGGACGCGGCCCTCCCATACGTCCGTGCGGATCTCCAGGGGAAGGGTGGGGTCCTTCTCCATCATGCGGTTCAGGATGCCGGTGTGAATGGCCACGTCCCGCACCTGATCCAGTGTGGAGCGCGCCTCCCAGGCTTTCTGGGCCACCTCCGCCACCAGGGTGACGCAGCCGGAGAGCATCCCTCCCAGCAGCGTCAGGGCGGCAGCCCCCGCCATGCGCCCCATGAGGCCTCCTCCCCGAGGGGAAACCCCGGGGATTGTGTGACCTCGCACCCGATCCCGCAACCCTCCGGCACTGCCCGCCCCCTCCCGCGCCTCAACCCCGGCAGGCGTTGCGTCCGCCCGAAAGCGGGGCCAAGATGGAGGGCGGGGCGAGGAAGCGGCCCCTCCCCATGCCCCCGTCAGCTTATGCTCCGCGGTCATTGAAGAAAGGATGACACCATGCCCATCCCCGACGAGGAGATGGCGCGGCTGTGCCGCCCGGTCTTCGGGGAGGCCCTGGATCCCAAGACCCGCGCCTCGATCGCCGCCCAGCTGGAGGGCGTCGCCGCCACGAACCGTGTCCTGCTTCCCCGGCTCACCCTCCAAGCCGAGCCCGAAGGGCACGCCGCGCTCCTCCGGAGGGTCCGCCGTGACGGATGACCTCACCCGCCTCCCCGGGGCCGAGATCGCGCGGAAGGTCCGCAAGGGGGAGCTCTCCGCCGCCGCCGCCGCCGAGGCCTTTCTCGGCCGGGCCGAGCGGCTCGGGCCCAAGCTCAACACCTGGATCAGGCTCGACCGGGAGGGGGCGCTGCGGGCCGCCCGGGCCGTGGACGAGGCCGTGGCCGCCAGGAAAGATCCCGGCCCCCTGGCGGGCGTGCCGGTGGGGGTCAAGGACCTGGTGGACATGGCCGGGCTGCCCACCACGGCCGGGAGCAAGATCGACCGCGACCGCATCGCCCGCGAGGACGCCCCCATCGTGCGCCGGCTGCGCGCGGCGGGCGCCGTCATCCTGGGGAAGCTCAACCTCCACGAGTACGCCTACGGCCCCACCGGCCACAACATCCACTACGGGGACATGAAGAACCCCTGGAACCCCGCCCGCGTCACGGGAGGCTCGAGCGGCGGCTCGGGCAACGCCGTGGCGACGGGGCAGGCGGCCTTCGCCATCGGATCGGACACGGGGGGCTCCATCCGCATCCCGGCCTCCCTGTGCGGCGTGGTCGGCCACAAGCCCACCTTCGGCCTGGTGAGCAAGGCGGGGTGCGTCCCCCTCTCCTGGTCCCTCGACACCATGGGCCCCCTCGCCCTCACGGCGGAGGACTGCGCCCTGGCCATGTCCGTCCTCGCCGGCCACGACCCGGAGGACCCCTCCTCCGTCAGCGGGGAGCCCCCCCGCTTCATGGACGGCCTCGGCGCCCCCCTCCGGGGGCTCCGGGTGGGGCACGCCCGCCGCTACTACGCGGACCGCTCGGAGCCCGAGGTGGCGGAGGCGGTGGAGCGGGTGGCGAAGGCCCTCGCCGAGGCGGGCGCCCGGGTGGAGGAAGTGGAGATCCCGGACCAGGAGCTGGCCACCGGCGCGAACACGGCCCTCATGATTTCCGAGGCGGCCGCCTTCCACGAGAAGAACGTGCGGGAGCGCCCCGGCGACTTCGATCCGCGCGTACTCGACCGGATTCGGCCGGGCCTCTTCGTCACGGCCACGGAATATTTGCAGGCCCGGCGGTTCCGTGGGGAGTGGGCCGCCCGGGTGGCGCGCGAGGTGTTCGGGCGGGTGGACGCGCTGCTCTCCGCCGCCACCCCCATCACCGCCCCCCCCATCGCGGAGGACACGGCGCCCCTCCGGGGGAGGAAGCTGGCCGTGCGCGGCCTGCTCGTCTCCCTGACCCGCCTGTGGAACTTCTTCGGCGGTCCCTCGGTCGCGTTCCCCGTTGGCTCCAGCCAGGAGGGCCTCCCCATCGGAGCGCAGCTCATGGGCGCCCCGTTCAGCGACGCGCGCCTGCTCGCCGCGGTCCATCAGCTGGAACGGATGGGCGCCGTGGCGCCGCGGCGGGCGCCCTTCGAGGAGTGAAGCCATGCCTTGGCGATCGGAGTACAAGCGGAAGCTGACGACCCCGACGGACGCCGTCTCGGTGATCAAGAGCGGGGACCGCATCTATCTCTCCGGGAACGCCGCGACGCCCATCTCGCTTCTCCAGGCCCTCGCCGACCGAAAGAGCGAGCTCGCCGACGTCAAGGTGCACCACGTCCTCTTCGTCGGCCGTGATCCGCTTTCTCTGCGGGGGATGGAGAAGCATTTTCGCCACGTATCCCTCTTCGTCGGGCCGGCCGACCGCGAGGCCGTCAATGAGGGGCGGGCCGTCTACACGCCCATCTTCCTCTCCGAGATCCCCCGCCTCTACCGGGAAGGCATCCTGCCCCTCGACGCGGCCATCCTCTCGGTCTCCCCGCCGGACATCCACGGCTTCTGCTCCCTCGGCGTGGAGGTGATCGCCAACAAGGCGGCGGCGGAAGCGGCCCGCACCCTGATACTCGAAGTGAACGACCAGATGCCCCGCACCCACGGGGACACCTTCATCCACGTCTCCCAGGCCCACAAGGTCGTGGAGGTCTCGGACCCCCTGCCCGAGCTGGAGGACGAGCCCGTCGGGGAGGAGGACCTGCGGATCGGGCGCCACATCGCGGAGCTGGTGGAGGACGGCTCCACCCTCCAGATGGGCATCGGCAAGATCCCCAACGCCGTGTGGATGGCGCTCGAGGGCAAGCGCGACCTGGGGGTCCACTCCGAGATGATCTCGGACGGCATGATGAACGCCATCGAGAAGAACATCGTGACCGGGGCGCGGAAGACCCTCCACCCCCGGAAGGTGATCGGCACGTTCATCCTCGGCTCGCGGGCGCTCTACGAGTACGCGAACGACAACCCCTTCTTCGAGCTGCACCCGGCCGACTACACGAACGACCCCTTCGTCATCGCGCGCAACGACAAGATGGTCGCCGTCAACTCCGCCCTCCAGGTGGACCTAACGGGCCAGGTGTGCTCCGACTCGATCGGGACGCGGATCTACTCGGGCTTCGGCGGGCAGCTGGACTTCGTCCGGGGCACGGCGCGCTCGAAGGGCGGGAAGCCCATCATCGCGGTCCCCGCGACGGCCGCGGGGGGCAAGGTGTCCCGCATCGTGCCTCTGCTCAACCCCGGGGCGGGCGTGGTCACCACCCGGGCGGACGTCCATTACGTGGTGACCGAGTACGGCGTCGCCCGGCTCTTCGGGGCGAGCCTCCAGCGGCGGGCGGAGATGCTGATCCAGCTCGCCCACCCGAACTTCCGCGGGGAGCTCGAGCGCGCGGCGAAGGAGCGCTTCAAGATCTGAAGCCCGGCCGGCGGGAGGGAAGGCTATTCCGGCCGCGCCCCCCGGGGGCCCATCGGGAAGCGCGCGCACAGCTCGCGCACATCCCCGCGGACCGAGGCGAGTTTCCCCTCGTTCTCCACGTCGACGAGGACGTCGGCAATCCAGTTGCCGATCACTTCCATCTCGGCCTCCCCCATCCTGCGGGAGGTCAGGGCGGGCGTCCCCACGCGGAGGCCGCTGGTGAGCATGGGCTTGCGGGGGTCGTAGGGGATAGCGTTCTTGTTCACGGTGATCCCGGCCTTGCCGAGGGCCCCCTCGGCCTTCTTGCCGCTGAAGCCCGCTTCGCGCAGGTCGATGAGCATCAGGTGGTTGTCCGTCCCCCCCGAGACCAGCCGCACTCCCCGCTTCATGAGCGCGGCCGCCATCGCCTTGGCGTTCTTCACGATCTGGGCGGCGTAGCGGCCGAAGTCCTCCGTCATCGCCTCCTGAAGGGCCACGGCCTTGGCCGCGATCACGTGCATGAGGGGGCCGCCCTGGAGGCCGGGGAAGATGGCCTTGTCCATCCGCTCGGCGAAGTCCGCGTCGCAGAGCACCATCCCGCCCCTCGGCCCCCGCAGCGTCTTGTGGGTGGTGGTCGTCACGATCTGGCAGTGGCCGGCGGGGCTGGGGTGGACGCCGGCGGCGACGAGGCCCGCCACGTGGGCGATGTCGGCCATCACCACGGCCCCCACCTCGTCGGCGGCGGCCCGGAAGCGGGCGTAGTCGATGAAGCGGGGGTAGGCGCTCGCCCCGACGATGATGATCTTAGGCCGGTGCTCCTTCGCCTGGCGCTCCACCTCGTCGAAGTCGATGACCTGGTTCTCGGGGTCCACGCCGTAGGCCACCACCTTGAACCACCGGCCCGAGAAGGTGACGGGGTGGCCGTGGGTGAGGTGGCCGCCGTGGGAGAGGTTCATGCCGAGGATGGTGTCGCCCGGCTCGAGCAGGCCGTAGTAGACGGCGGCGTTCGCCTGGGCGCCGCTGTGGGGCTGGACGCAGGCGTGGTCCATCCGGAAGAGCTTCCTCGCCCGCTCGATGGCGAGGGACTCGGCCACGTCCACGAACTCGCAGCCGCCGTAGTAGCGCTTCCCGGGCAGGCCCTCGGCGTACTTGTTGGTCATCACGCCCCCGGCCGCCTCCATGACCGCCGCGCTCACGTAGTTCTCCGAGGCGATGAGCTCGAGCTCGTCCGCCTGGCGGCGTTTCTCGTTCTCCATCGCGGCGAACACCTGGGGATCGGCCTGAGCGAGTGAGGGCACCATCGCTTGGGACCTCCGGGACATCGGACTGAAGCGGGACCGGGAGAGGGAGCTCCCGGCAGCCGGGACGCTAACAAAGAGCCCCTGCGGCGTCAAATCCGAAGACGACGGCCCGGTGAGCGCCCGCGGGGCCGCTTGAGGCCGCCGGGCAAACGTGCTAACTATATCTCTTGCCGTCATCGTCCCATCCCCTCAGAGGAAGCCCGGCATGCCCCCTCCGGCAGCTGACCCTTCTCCGCCGCCGAGAAATGGCCCATGAACGCAACTCCCTTCCACGTCCGCTCATGCACCCTCATCGTCCGCATGGAGGGCCTCCCCTCCGCCATCAACCTCCGCGAACTGCGGGACCGCGTGGAGCGGTGCTCGCCATCCTGCCTCTACCATCACTTCGTCGAGCGCCTCCTCCGCCCCACTTTCGACGACCCCGAGTTCACGAACGACTTTGCCGCCTGGGCCTACCGCGCCTTGGGCGATACCGTCCTCGCCGAGCGGCTCGGCGTCCTCGACCCGTTTTCGGCGGATTCGATAGAGGTCCTGCGGAGCCAGGTGTCCGAAATCCTGGAGGAGCGCCTGGCTGAGGCCGATCACGTCCCCTCGGTCGATCCCGGCAAGGCTTTTTACTTTACGTGCGCCTCCATGGCTGTGTTCGACACGGGGATGCGCATCAATGAGCCGAGTGAGATCCTCGGTGCGCTCCAGCGCATGACCCGCGCGAGCATCTACTTCCATTTCGTCGAAGGCCGTTTCCGCCGGAAAGAGGAAGGAGACGACTTCTCCGCGTGGCTCCGGTCGAACGGTGAGCTGGGAGAAAGGCTCGCGGCCTCCTTTTCCGGCGTGGATGTTGCCTTCTTCGGCCTCCGCTCCCTGAGGGACGATCTCGTCCAGCGTTCACAGCGCGTCCTGGAGGACAAGGCGGAACGGAGCCAGTAAATGGCGAGGAACATCGCTTCTTACAGGCGGGTGGTGGGCGAGGAAAGCATCTCGCAGCTGCGCCGCCTCGCATCCCAGCTCCAGGGGCGCACGGTGGTCCACGTCAACTCCACCCGGTACGGCGGGGGGGTGGCCGAGATCCTCGAATGGCTCACCTCTCTCATGAACGACTTGGGCCTCCAGGCTGACTGGGAGGTCATGGAAGGGACGCCGCCCTTTTTCCAGGCCACCAAAAAGATCCACAATGGCCTCCAGGGCTTCCGGGTGGACTTCACCGCCTCGGACATCCAGGCCTACGATGCCGCGGCGGAAGTGAACGCCAGCCGCCTCCGGGACAAGCTCTCGGGGGCCAACTTCGTCTTCATTCACGATCCCCAGCCGGCGGCCCTCCTGGGGAGCTGCCCCGCCCGCCGTGGAAAATGGATCTGGCGCTGCCACATTGACGCGAGCCGGCCCCACCGGCCCGTGTGGCGGTGGCTCGAACCCGTCGTCTCGAAGTACGACGCGAGCGTATTCTCCATGCCCCAGTTCGCCCGGGCGCTGCCCCATCCTCAATTCATCATCGCCCCGAGCATCGACCCCCTGAGCGACAAGAACCGCTTCCTTCCGGAGAGCGAGGTGGAAGACGTGGCCCGCAGGTTCCGCCTCGACCCCGGGCGGCCCATCCTGACCCAGATATCCAGGTTTGACCGCTTCAAGGACCCGGTGGGGGTCATCCGGGCGTTTCAGATGCTCAGGGTGAGCCCCCGGCCCCAGCTGGCGCTGGCCGGAGGGGGCGCCGCGGACGATCCCGAGGGGGCGGCCGTGCTGGAGGAAGTGCGCGCGGGGGCGGAGGGCGACCCTGACATCCACATCCTCGACCTTCCGCCCGACTCCCACCGCGCCATCAACGCCCTCCAGCGCGCCTCCCACGTCATCATCCAGAAGTCCACCCGGGAAGGCTTCGGGCTCACGGTCACGGAAGGGATGTGGAAGTCGAAACCCGTCATCGGCGGGGACGCCGGGGGCATCCGCCTCCAGGTGCACGATTTCCACACCGGCTTCTTGGTGAACTCCCCCGAAGGCGCCGCCCTCCGGATCCGCTACCTCCTGCAGCATCCCCGGCTCAGCGCCCGAATGGGGGCCTCCGCCCACGCCTTCGTGAGGGACAACTTCCTGCTCACCCGCCACCTCCGGGAATACCTCACCCTCATGCTGAGCCTGGAGCGGGGCGGGACGGACCGGATGGACCTGCCATGAAAGCGGTCGGCGCGAGGAGCGGAAGCCGCGCGCGCGGCGGGCTGGACCGCTTCCTCGCCGGGGTCGCAGAGGCCCGATCCTCCCTCCTGCTCCTCGACTACGACGGGACGCTCGCCCCTTTCCGGAAAGATCCCATGCGGGCGCTCCCATACCGCGGCGCGGCGCGCCTGCTGCGCGCGATCATGGAGGAGAGGAATACCCGGGCGATCGTCATCACAGGCCGCGCCATGGATGCGATCCTCCCCCTTCTCGGCCCGGAGCCCTTCCCCGAGATCTGGGCTTCCCACGGCAGGGAGAGGCGCCGGCCGGGGGAGGGGACGGAGACCATTCCTCCCTCCCCCCGCCAGCTCGAAGGGCTCGATGAAGCCCGCCGGCGCGCCGCTTCGGCGGGGCTCCCGGGGCGGATGGAGGAGAAGCCCTTCTCCCTCGCGTATCACGTCCGGCCGGTCCCGCCCGCGGAGAGGCGAGAAATCCTGCGCGCGATCGGCGGCCTGTGGAAAGGGATCGCGAAGGAGGCCTCCCTCGAACGCCTCCCTTTCGATTGCGGCCTGGAGCTCCGGCCCCTCGGCTGGACGAAGGGCGGCGCCGTGCGGGCGCTTCTCCGGGAAGCCCCGCCGGACGCGCCGGCGGCATACCTGGGTGATGACGAGACCGACGAGGACGCCTTCCGTGCCATCGAGGG
>JACPCT010000432.1:0-1688 GCA_016184445.1 Candidatus Tectimicrobiota bacterium
GAATACACCCAAGAGCGCGTGCCCCTCCAATGGGCCATGACCCAGCACAACCTGGGCAGCGCGCTCGGCGCGCTCGGGGAGCGGGAGAAAGACGCGGCTAAGGTTTGCGAGGCGCTGGGCCATCACTTGGCCGCGTGGGAAGCGTTCGCCCCCAACGCCCCCCATTACGCATCCGCCGCGGCGGGAGGCGTCGGGAGGGATATTTCCTCCCTGAAAGCGAACTTCCCCCAAGCCGTTGACGCTTGCCTGGATCGCCACAAGGAAGCCCTGGCCCGCTTCGAGGAGTGGCGCAAGAAGGTAGTGTCCTAATTTGAAGTGGGTTCGTCTTGTCATTCCGAGCGTAGCGAGGAATCTGCTTCTCAAGCGAAAGCAGATTCCTCGCTACGCTCGGAATGACATGAATACGGTCAAATTAGGACACTATGAGAAAGAAACAAGGCTTGTCATCCCCTCCCCCATAGGCGAGGATGAAAGGGCCGCAGGGAGGGAGGGGCCGCGCATGGACGGGGCGCTGGAGGGCGGGATCCTCGCCCGCATCCCCTGGAGCCAGCTGGCCGACATCGGGATCATGTGGTTCCTGGTGTACCAGGTGTACGCGCGCTTCCAGGGCACCCAGGCCATGCGCCTGCTGGTGCGGGTCTTCCTGGTGTGGCTGGCCTCCCTGGCGGCCCAGTCGGCGGGCCTGGTGCTGACGTCTTTCCTGCTGTGGGCGCTGTGGCTGGCGGCGCTGCTGCTCTTCCTCGTGAACTTCCAGGGCGAGATCCGCCGCATCGTGATGCAGCTGCGGCCGGTGAGCCGCCTCGCGGTGCTGCTCAGGCGGGCGCGGCGGGTGGGGCTGCCGGAGGAGAACGTGCAGGCGGTGGCCCAGTCGGCCTTCGCCCTGGCCCAGCGGGGGACGGGGGCCATCTTCATCCTCGAGCGGCGGGACCCGGTCATCCCCCTCCTGCGCAGCCCGGGAGAGCGGATTGGCGCGGAGATCCGCTCCTCCCTCCTCGAGACGATCTTCGCGTACGGCGCGCCCTACCACGACGGGGCGGCGATCATCCGTGGCGGCCGGGTGCACCAGGTGGGGTGCGTGCTGCCCCTCTCGGAGAACGCGGCGCTGCCCGCCCTCTACGGCACGCGGCACCGGGCGGCGGTGGGGATCAGCGAGGCCTCGGACGCGCTGGCGGTGGTGGTGTCGGAGCAGCGGCGGGAGGTCTCGGCGGCCGAGGACGGGCGCATCAAGGCGGTGGAGACGCCCGAGGAACTGGCCGCCTGGCTCTCGGCCCGCCTGCGGGCCCGGGCGGAGTCGCCGGGGAAGGGCCGGGCCCTGCGGGAGGCGGTGGTGGAGAATTGGCGGCCCAAGGCGGCCACCCTGGCGGCGGTTTGCGCGCTCTGGCTGGTGGGCTCCTACCAGCGCGAGAACCCGCGCGACATCTTCAACCGCATCGGCCCGGGGGCGGAGGAAGGCTACTCCGTGCCCGTCACTTACTACAATCTGGCGGAGGGCCTCTCGCTCGGGGAGGTGCCCCCCGAGCGGGTGCAGGTGCGGCTCCGGGCGCGGCAGGCCATCCTCAACTTCCTCGACCCGGGCCGCTTGCGGGTGAACGTGAACCTCGCGGGCCGCGCGGAGGGCCCGGCCCGCATCGCGCTCAGCGCCCGCAACGTCGATCTGCCGGGGGAGATCCGGATCGTGGAGATCCAGC
>JACPCT010000432.1:1697-4028 GCA_016184445.1 Candidatus Tectimicrobiota bacterium
CCTCGGAGCTCTCTCTCCGCATCGTGCGCCGCAAGGCGCCCCGCGCTCTTCCCGCCAAGCCCTAGCGCCCCGATCCGGCGGCTTCCCGAAAACCCTTGTGGGGGCTCCGAAATCCGAGATTCTCAGGCTTGAATATCCTTGACTTTCCAGCCCCCGCGACCCATATTGTGCATTAACTAGCAAGCGAGAGAAGAAACGGGGATGTAAGAGCGGGACGGCCGGCGAGGCCGGCCAGCACCCGGTAGGTGCCGGGGGGAGACGGGGAGCGGCGGTGGCAGGCGCTCCAAGAACGCGGCGGTTCCACCAGCGGGAGGGCCTATATGAAATCGGATAGGCATCGAGTGTTGCAGGTGCAGTTCGAGGCCTCCCCTGCTCCGCGCGCTGGTCGGGCGGGGAGGGAATGCCGGAGCCATCCGGATGGCCGGCGCACGACGACGGGCGGCTGACCGTCCGGCGCGGCCAACGGGGATATTCTCCCCGGCCGCAAGAGACAGAGAGCACATCGAGCGGGGTGGGATGCCCCGCTCGCTTTTTTGCGCACCCGATTTTCCCCGTATCTTCGATGAGGGAATTTCCCCTTTCCCACTGCTGGTTTTTTCTGCCGGGGAAATTTCCTGAACCGCATGCAAACGGCTTGCACGGGGCAGAGCAGCCTCCCATATTACTGATAGAGGGACATAAGCGAGAAGGTCCCGAGACGCAGGCCGGCGTATCCGGCAGGCACCCGGCAAAAGCCGGGGGGATGGGAGCCCCGGGCTGCGGCCCGTGCGAGGCTCTCAAGGGAGCGATGGGGGCAGACGCTCCAAGGGTGCAGGACCGAACCTGCAGAGGAGGACCCGATGAAGCGGACGCGTAAAAGAGAGACACGGGCCGAGTTCCCGTCCTCCCCAGCCCCAGTCGTCGGCCGGGCGGGGAGGGAAGCCGAAGGCTGACGACCCACGACAGGGCGGCTATCCGCCCTCCCCGGCAAAGACCGGGACAAAGAGAATGCTCAAAAAGGAGCGGGGCGCAATGCCCCGCTCTCTTTTTGTCAGGTATCATCCCGCTGCCCGTGCCTTCAAGGACGCCTCCATGCGACACCCGGCCGCCCTTCTCCCCGCTCTCCTCCTCGCCGGCTGCGGCTTCGTCCTGGAGGGGGAGGTGGCCCGCGTGGTGGACGGGGACACGGTGGACCTCTTCCACGGCGGCGTCCGCGGCCGCATCCGCTTCTACGGGGTGGACTGCCCCGAGATCGGCCAGCCCTACGGCGCCGAGGCCGCCGCCCTCATCCGCCGTCTCTCCCCCGTGGGCCAGCGCGTCACGGTCCACGTGCGCTTCGCCCTGCGGGACTCGTTCAACCGCTTGAGAGGGGAGGTGATCCTCCCGGACGGGAGGAACCTCGGCCACGATCTCCTCAAGGAAGGCCTCGCCTGGCACTTCCGCCCCCACGATGCGACCGACCCGATGCTCCCCTACCTGGAGGAGAAGGCGCGCGGGGAGAAACGGGGGCTCTGGGCCGACTCCGGCGCCATCCGGCCCTCGTTGTGGAGAAGGATGCGCGACCGGGGAGACACCGCCCCGCCATGAGACCCGCGGAATGCAATGGCCCGCTGCGGGGTTATCCGGGCGGGGGCCGCCCCCTGGAGGGATGACGTGGAATTCATCGGCCACCCCGCCTTCCGCACCATCCTCGCCGCCCTGTTCGCCGGCGCCGCCCTGGTGGCCGGGATCCGGGGTGTCCGGCTTCTCGCCCAGGCGCTGGGCGGAGGGGACCGCCCCGACCGCTCCCGGCGGCTCGTGCGCGGAATCCGCGCCCTGACCGCGGGGACGGGGGCGGCGCTCCTGGGGGCTGGGCTGATCGCGGGAAGCCGGCGGTTGCTCATCCTCGGGGCGATCTTCCTCGCCGAGGAGATCTACGAGACGGGCGCCGTGCTCCTGGCCCTCCGCACGAAGACCCAGCCGCGCCCTACCGCGGGACGACCTCTTCCTGGATGGGAACCGCCTCGGCGAAGGTGCGGTACACCGGGCAGCGCGCCCTGAAAGCCGCGGCGAGGCGCCCGGCGCCCTTGCGGCCGGGCCCGCGCGCCGGGCGGGATTCCGGGCTGGCCCGGGACGGGCTACCTCCAGAACATCAGCCGGTCCAGGATGCTCATCCTGGGCACGTCCTCGGTGGCGAGGAGGGCCGTCTTGGCGATGACCTGATCTCCCAGCACGGCCTCGATCTCGCCCACCTTCTGCCCCTTGGCGAGGGGAGCCTGGAGCGGGTTGGAGAGCTTCAGGCGGATCTTCGCCTGGGGGGCCTCCAGGCGCTTCACGAGGACGGAGACGGTGCCCTCGGGCCTGAGCACGGTG
>JACPCT010000433.1 GCA_016184445.1 Candidatus Tectimicrobiota bacterium
CGACCACGACCGTCTCCCCGCCCGGTACGGCCCTGGCCAGCCGGCGGGCGGCCTCCGGCCCGCTGGCTTCCTTCTCCCCCCCCACGGCGAGGACGGGGCAGCGCAGCCCCTCCAGCCGTCCGGTCAGGTCGGGCCCCCCCAGCTCCGCTTCGAGGGCGGCGGCGTAACCCCGAGGGGTGTTGCGCAGGAAGAGGTGGTGGTGCTCGGCCCGCTCCCTGGGGGTCATGCCCCCGGGGAGGGCACCCGCCGTCTTGCGGACTTTGTAGGTCGCCTGCATGTCCCCCCGGGCCGCGTGGGAGCGCTGGGCGAGGAGGGCTTCCCGGGCCGCTCCCTGGGGAGGGGCTGGGTCGGTGGCGATGAGGACAAGGGCGGCTGGGAGCTCCGGCCGTTCCAGGGCGAGCAGGAGCGCCGCCCGGCCCCCGAGCCCCTGGCCGATGAAGATGGGCCGCCTGGCTCCCAGCGCGTCCGCCAAGCGGCCCAGATCGCCCGCCATCTCCTCCAGGGTGTAAGGTCCCTCGGGGCTCGCCGAGCGGCCGTGCCCGCGCGGCTCGACGACGGCCACGCGGTGGCCCGCCTCCAGGGAGGGCACGAGCTTGCGCCAAGCCCAGACGGTGTCCCCCAGCCCCGGGACGAGGACCGTCCAGGGGCCCCCGCCGGATATCTCGCAGCAGAGGATGACAGGGTCTAGCGTACCCGGCGGGCTCAGCTTGAAGTATCGGGCTGTCCGGGGGGATTCGCCGGCGATGCGGGCCATGTCGTTCCTAGGCGGCGGCGAGCGCCTGGATGATCTCGCGCAGGCGGGCCACGCAGGCATCGAGGAACCTCTCTCCGTTGGCCGCGTCCGCCACGGTGGGATCGCCCGAGACGCCCGAGGGAGCCCGGTTGCGGTTGAAGTCGGAGGGCCGGTGGAGCTTCCCGCCGTGGTGCATGTCGCGGATCATGAGGGGATGGCGGGGGACGTTGAGGTTCTTGACGGCTTCCTTCATGTTCACCAGGTCGGGCCGCAGATGGAGCATGATCGAGGTCTCGAACTCGCAGCTGTGGCCCATCCCGCCGATCTCGCTCTTGCGGTGCTGGGCGGCGGCTTGGTCGCCGAGCTGGTAGTAGGTCACGAACCACATCTCGATGCCCAGGTCGTAGCGCGCCGGGACCAGGGCGGACTGCACGGGGTTGATGTTCCCGCCGTGGCCGTTCACGACGAGCACTTTCTTGTATCCCGAGCGGTGGATGGAGTGAATGAGCTCTTTGATCACGGCGAGGTAGGTTTCGAGCGTGAGGGTGAGGGTACCGGGGTAGTCCGCGTGGTGGAGGGACATGCCGGCCCACATGGTGGGCGTGAGGACCACGTTCTCCAGCCCCTCGGCCGCCTTCCGGCAGACGCTGGTGCAGAGCAGGGTGTCCACCACGACGGGGTTGTGGGGGCCGTGCTGCTCGATCGAGGCGACGGGGAGCACGACGGCGGCACCCGCCTCAGCCATCTTCCGGTGCTGGGGCCAGCTCAACTCCTCCCAGAGCATGGTGTGGCTTCCTCCTCTCCGCGAAAATAAAAGGGCTTTGGGGAGCCCGGGCATTCCCCGGCAGGCATGGGAGGTCCAAGCCTCGCAGGTTTTCCCCCTTGCGGCAACCGGAGCCGGCCGGAGAGGAAGGATTGCCTCGAAGCCCCGATCCGTGGTTTTTTATGGGTGCGTTTCGGACCGCCGGTCTGCGCGGGGTGGGCGAAAGGAGGAAGATGGTGGAGCTTCATTCTCTTGATCAGGCCCGGGAGGATCATCGCTGGATGGCCGAGGCCCTCCGGCTGGCCGAGCTTGCAGGGGCGGCCGGGGATGTGCCTGTGGGGGCGGTGATCGTCCGGGACGGGCAGGTCCTCGGGCGGGGCTGCAACCGCCGTGAGGCGGACGGCGACCCCACCGCCCACGCCGAGATCCTCGCCCTGCGTGAGGCGGCTCGGCGGGTCGGCACCTGGAGGCTCGACGGCGCGGTGATGTACGTCACCCTTGAGCCCTGCCCCATGTGCGCAGGCGCCCTGGTGAACGCGCGGATGGGACGGCTCGTGTTCGGGGCCATGGACCCCAAGGCGGGCGCCTGCGGTTCGCTCTTCGAGGTCCCCGCCGATCCCCGGCTGAACCACCGCATGCCGGTGGTCGCGGGGATCATGGCAGAAGAGAGCGCGCGCTTGCTCCGAGCCTTCTTCGAGGGGAAGCGGCGCGGCCCCCGCGAGGCGCGTGAGACGGGGTAGCTCAACGACTTCCAGCAAGATGCACCCGGAGAGGTGGCCGAGTCCGGTTTAAGGCGGCAGACTCGAAATCTGTTGTGCAGGCCGCCAAGATTTTCATTTTACCGTCGTGTGATCGGCTTTCTTCACTCCCATTCCCGATTCTCCCCGTACGTACCCCACTTATCGGCAACCGAACGTGGCTTCCTGGACAGGAGAGACATTCCGGTGCGGCGATCTCCGCTCTCATCGCCCGCATATCTCTTTCGGCCCATTCGGTGGTGCAGCTCGGCCTGGATGTCGCGTTCGTTTCGGCGGGTGTGGGCGGGAGATCTGGGTCGCCGATGTGAATGAAGAGCGATGGGGGGGAACTAGACAGACACCCGGGCTTCGCCGGAGCTTCGGCGAATTCGCTGCTCG
>JACPCT010000088.1 GCA_016184445.1 Candidatus Tectimicrobiota bacterium
CCCTCGGCGAGGTGGAGGCCGAGACCGGCCGCCTCGAGTTCCGCCTCGTGATGGGCTCCGAGGAGGACGCGAAGAACGCCATCGTCTCCGTGAACGCGGGGGCGGGGGGGGTCGAGAGCCAGGACTGGGCGGAGATGCTCCTGCGCATGTACACGCGCTGGGCCGAGCAGCGCGAGTGCGCGGCCCGCCTCATCTCCGTCCTCCCGGGCGAGGAGGCGGGCATCAAGAACGCCACCTTCATCGTCCAGGGCGAGTACGCCTACGGCTACCTCCGGGCGGAGGTGGGGGTGCACCGCCTGGTGCGCATCTCCCCCTTCGACGCGAGCGCCCGCCGCCACACCTCCTTCGCCTCGGTGGACGTCACCCCCGAGGTGGACGACGACGTCGCGATCGAGATCGACGAGGGCGACCTGCGGATCGACGTCTACCGCAGCTCGGGCGCCGGCGGCCAGCACGTGAACACGACCGACTCCGCGGTGCGGATCACCCACCTCCCCACCGGGATCGTGGTCACCTGCCAGAACGAGCGGAGCCAGCACAAGAACCGCGCGACCGCCATGAAGCTCCTCCGCGCCCAGCTCTACGAGGCGGAGCGGCGCAAGCGGGAGGAGGAGAAGGAGGCGATGCACGCGCTGAAGAAGACCATCGCCTTCGGGAGCCAGATCCGCTCCTACGTCCTCCACCCCTACCGGCTGGTGAAGGACCACCGGACGGACGTGGAGACCTCCAACGTGGACGCCGTCCTCGGCGGGGCGATCGACCCGTTCATCGACGCCTACCTGCTCTCCCTCATCGAGGCGCGGGCGGAGGCGCGCAAGTGAGGCGGTGCACCCGCCCCCGGCCTTTCATGGAGAGGGACGCTTTTTGAGATGAGCGCCTCACCGTCCGACCAGGAGCCCAAGGAGCCGCCCGCGGAGGGCGGGGCGGAGGAGAACGTCCTCGTCGCCCAGCGCCGGCGCAAGCTGGAGGCCCTCCGGGCGGCGGGGGAGAACCCCTTTCCCAACCGCTTCCGCACCACCCACCGCGTCGGGGAGGTCGTGGCCGCCTACGGGCTGCTCTCCGGGGAGGCCCTCGCCCCGGCCAAGGAGGAGCGCGTCCGCGTGGCGGGCCGGCTCATGGGCAAGCGCCTCCAGGGCAAGGTCGTCTTCATGGACCTGCGCGACGGATCGGGCCGCATCCAGCTCTTCCTCCGCCGGGACGACCTGGGCGAAGAGGCTTTCGCCCGCGCCAAGGAGCTCGACGTGGGCGACATCGTCGGGGCCGAGGGCGGGGTGTTCCGCACCAGGACGGGGGAGCTCTCCGTCTGGGTGCGCGGCTTCGCCCTCCTCGCGAAGAACCTGCGCCCCCTGCCCGAGAAGTGGCACGGCCTCCAGAACATCGAGACGCGCTACCGCCAGCGCTACGTGGACCTCATCGCGAACCCCGAGGTGGCCGGGATCTTCCGCACCCGCGCGCGCCTGGTGCAGCTCATCCGCCGCTTCCTGGACGAGCGGGGCTTCCTCGAGGTGGAGACCCCGATGATGCAGTCCATCCCCGGGGGGGCGGCGGCCCGGCCCTTCGAGACCTACCACAACACCCTCGACATGCCGCTCTACCTGCGGGTGGCACCCGAGCTCTACCTCAAGCGCCTGGTGGTGGGCGGGATGGACCGGGTCTACGAAATCAACCGCAACTTCCGCAACGAGGGTGTCTCGACCCAGCACAACCCCGAGTTCACCATGCTCGAGTTCTACATGGCCTACGCCGACTACAGCGACCTGATGGACCTGACGGAGGCGCTCGTCGGCTTCCTGGCCGCCGATCTCCTCCCGGGCCCCTCGGTGCGCTGGGGGGAGGAGGAGATCTCCCTCGCCCCCCCTTGGACGCGCCTCAGGTGGCGCGACGCCATCGTCGAGCTGGGCGGGGCGCCCCGCGAGGCGCTCTCCGACCGGGGGCGGGCCCTCGATCACGCGAGGCAAGCGGCCGCCGCCTCGGGCCATCCCATCCTGGAGGGGATGAGCCACAACCGGCTGCTGGAGTTCCTCTTCGAGGAGACAGTCGAGCCCCAGCTCCGGCGGCCCACCTTCGTCCACGACTTCCCGCGGGAGATCTCTCCCCTGGCCAAGAGCCGGGAGGATGATCCCGAGACGGTGGAGCGCTTCGAGCTCATCGTGGCCGGGCGCGAGATCGCCAACGCCTACACCGAGCTGAACGACCCCGACGACCAGCGGGAGCGCTTCGAGCGCCAGGCGGCCGCCCGGGCGGCGGGGGACCTGGAGGCCCACGTGGTGGACCACGACTACCTGCGGGCGCTGGAGTACGGGCTGCCGCCCGCGGCGGGCGAGGGGATCGGCATCGACCGGCTGGCCATGCTCTTCACCAACTCCCCCTCCATCCGCGACGTGATCCTCTTCCCCCTCCTCCGCCGGCTCCAGGAGTAGGCCGTGCCCTTCCGGACTGAGCTCTACATCGGCCTGCGCCACCTCCGGTCGCGGCGCAAGCCCGCCTTCGTCTCCCTGACCACCTGGATCTCGGTGCTGGGGATCGCGCTGGGGGTGACCACCCTCATCGTGGTGGTGGGGGTGATGACGGGCTTCGAGCGGGAGCTGCGGAGCCGAATCCTGGGGACGCAGAGCCACATCGTGGTCGTGGAGCCGGGCGCGGCGGTGATGGAGGCCTGGCGCAGCGTCCTCACCCGGGTGAAGGGGAGCCCCGGGGTGGCGGCTGCGAGCCCCTTCGTGCTCGGCCAGGCCCTCCTTTCCTCGCAGGGGCGCGTGGTGGGGAGCGTGGTGCGGGGGATCGACCCCGCCCTCGAGACGGCGGTGACGGACATCCGCGGCTACGTGGATCCGGCCGCGATCGAGCGCCTCTCCCGGGGAGGCGCCCCGGCGAGCACCACTCCCCAGGCGCTGCTCGGGGCCGAGCTCGCGGCGAACCTCCAGGTGGGGGTGGGCGACGAGGTGACGGTCGTGAGCCCGGCGGGGGTGATCACCCCGATGGGGGTGCTGCCCCGCTCGAAGACGTTCAAGGTGGCGGGGGTGTTCCGCAGCGGCTTCTACCAGTACGACGCCGGGCTGGCCTTCATCACCCTGCGCGAGGCCCAGAACTTCTTCAACCTGGGGACCGGGGTGACGGGAGTCCACGCCCGGGTGCGGGACATCTTCGCGGCCGAGCGCATCACCCGGGAGCTGCAGCGCGAGCTGCCCCGCGCCTACTGGGCGCGCTCCTGGCAGCAGATGAACCGCAACCTCTTCTCCGCCCTCAAGACCGAGAAGACCACGATGACCATCCTCCTGCTGCTGGTGATCGTGGTGGCGGCCTTCAACATCGTGGGCTCGCTCGTCATGGTGGTGATGGAGAAGGGGAGGGAGATCGCCATCCTCAAGTCCATGGGGGCCACGCGGGGGGGCATCCTGCGGATCTTCTTCCTGCAGGGTGCCTTCATCGGGGCGGGCGGAGCCTTGCTGGGCACGCTGGGGGGCTTGGCGCTCGGATGGAACCTCCACTACGTGGAGGATTTCCTCGAAAAGGTTTTCGGCTTGGACATCCTTCCCCCCAGCATTTACCATATCGACCGGCTGCCCATTCACATGACCGCCCAGGATGTGTCCCTGACCGCCCTCATGGCCGTTCTGATCTGCCTGGCCGCCACGCTCTACCCGGCGTGGAGGGCCTCCCGCGTCGATCCGGTGGAAATGCTCCGGTATGGCTGAGCCGGCGCTGGCGGGGGGGCGGGCCGGCCTGGGCGAGGGGGCGCTGGTCCGCGCCCGCAATCTCAGCAAAATCTACCGCTTAGGCGGAGGCGAGGTCCACGCCCTGCGGGGGGTGGACCTGGACATCCAGCCCGGGGAGATGGTGGCCCTCATGGGGGCCTCGGGGGTGGGAAAGAGCACCCTCCTCCACGTCCTGGGGGCATTGGACCGGCCCACCTCCGGGGAGGTATTCTTCCAGGGAGAGCGGCTGTTCCAGGGTTCGGACGCCGATCTGGCCCGGTTCCGGAACCGTTCCCTGGGCTTCGTGTTTCAGTTTCATCATCTTCTGCCTGAGTTTTCTGCCCTGGAAAATGTTATGATGCCAGGGCTGCTGGGGGGGATGCCCCGGCCGGAGATGGAGGGCAGGGCCCGGGAGCTCATCGAGAAGGTGGGGCTGGGCAACCGCTCCAAGCACCGCCCGGCCGAGCTCTCGGGCGGCGAGCAGCAGCGGGTGGCCCTGGCCCGGGCACTGGTGAATGGGCCGGCGCTGGTCCTGGCGGACGAGCCGACCGGCAACCTGGACTCCACGACGGCGGAGGCGATCTTCGGGCTGCTCAGGGACTTCAACCGGGCGAGCCGGCAGACGTTCCTGGTGGCCACGCATAACGGCTCTCTCGCGGAGCGCATGGATCGGGTGGTGGTCATGGTGGACGGTCAGGTAGCCGCCGAGCGGTAGTTGGCCGTGCAAGCCGTGTAAGGAGGTTTTTAATGTTCAAGCGGTTCACCGAGCGCGCGCGGAAGGTCATCATCCTAGCGAGGGAGGAGGCGGAGCACTACCGCCACGAGTACCTGGGGACGGAGCACGTCCTCCTCGGCGTGCTCAAGGACGGCGGCGGCATTGCGATCGCGGTCCTGCAGAAGCTCGGGGTGGACCCAAAGCAGCTCCGCCTGGAGCTCGAGCGCAACCTGCCCAAGAGCCTGAGCGGCCCGGTGGAGGGGGACATCCCCTTCACGCCCAAGGCGAAGAAGGTGCTCGAGTACGCCGTGGAGGAGGCCCGCCTCATGGGCCACAACTACATCGGCACCGAGCACCTCCTGCTGGGCATCGTGCGGGAGAAGGACGGCCTTGCCGCCAAGATCCTCGCCAGCTTCGGGATCAAGCTCCAGCAGACGCGCGAGCAGACCATCAACCTGCTGCGCGAGCCGGTGGCCACCCGCACGCGCGAGAAGAGCAAGACGCCCGCCCTCGACGAGTTCGGCCGCGACCTCACCGAGCTGGCCGAGGAGAACAAGCTCGACCCCGTCATCGGGCGCGAGAAGGAGATCGAGCGGGTCGTCCAGATCCTCGCCCGGCGGACGAAGAACAACCCCGTCCTCATCGGCGAGCCCGGCGTGGGCAAGACCGCCATCGTCGAGGGCCTGGCCCAGATGATCATCTCCAAGGAGGTCCCGCAGATCCTCTACAACAAGCGGGTCGTCCAGATCGACCTGGGCGCCCTCGTCGCGGGCACCAAGTACCGCGGCCAGTTCGAGGCGCGCCTGAAGGCCATCATGAAGGAGATCACCCAGAGCCAGGACGTGATCATTTTCATCGACGAGCTGCACACCCTGGTCGGGGCCGGGGCGGCGGAGGGCTCCATCGACGCCTCCAACATGCTCAAGCCCGCCCTCAGCCGGGGCGAGATCCAGTGCATCGGCGCCACCACGCTGGACGAGTACCGCCGCTACATCGAGAAGAACGGCGCCCTGGAGCGGCGCTTCCAGACGGTGATGGTGGACCCGCCCTCGCTCGACGACGCCATCAGCATCCTCAAGGGGCTCAAGGACAAGTACGAGCGGCACCACAGGGCCCGCATCGTGGAGGAGGCCATCGTGGCCGCCGTGCGCCTCTCCTCCCAGTACGTGTCCGACCGCTTCCTGCCGGACAAGGCCATCGACGTCATCGACGAGGCGTGCAGCAAGGTGCGCCTGGAGAAGGAGACCTTCCCGCGGAACATCCGCGACCTCCAGCGCCAGATCGAGGAGACCGTCCGCCTCAAGAAGGACATGATCGAGAAACAGGATTTCGAGCGCGCCGTCGAGCTGCGCGACCAGGAGGAGCAGGACCGCGGCAAGCTCGACGAGCTCAAGGCCGAGTGGGAGGCCGGCCAGACCGACGAGGAGCCCAACGTGACCGAGGAGGACGTGGCCTACGTCGTGAGCCGCATGACGGGCATCCCCCTCCAGCGGATCGAGGAGATCGAGAACGCCCGCCTCCTGCGCATGGAGGAGGAGCTCAACTCCCGCATCGTGGGCCAGGAGGAGGCGACGCGGCTTCTCACCAAGGCCGTCCGCCGCGCGCGGGCCGGCCTCAAGAGCCCCCGCCGCCCCATCGGCAGCTTCCTCTTCCTCGGGCCCACGGGCGTGGGGAAGACCGAGATGGCGCGCGTCCTGGCCGAGTTCATGTTCGGCGACTCGAGCGCCCTCATCCGCATCGACATGAGCGAGTACATGGAGCGCTTCAACGTCTCGCGCCTGACCGGGGCGCCCCCGGGCTACGTGGGCTACGAGGAGGGTGGCCAGCTGACCGAGCGCGTCCGGCGCAAGCCCTACTCGGTCGTGCTCCTCGACGAGATCGAGAAGGCGCACCCGGACGTGTACCACATCCTTCTCCAGGTGATGGACGACGGCCTGCTGACGGACAGCTACGGCCGCCACGTGGACTTCAAGAACACCATCGTCATCATGACGTCCAACCTGGCCGCCCGCTCCATCGAGAAGGGGTCCACCCTGGGCTTCCAGAAGGCGGATGACTCCAGCAAGTTCGACAAGATGAAGGACAGCATCCGCGACGAGCTCAAGCGGACCTTCAACCCGGAGTTCCTCAACCGGATCGACGAGGTGGTGATCTTCCGTCCGCTCACGGGCGAGGACATCCAGAAGATCGTGGACATCGAGATCGGCAAGCTGAACAAGACGCTTGCGAACAAGGGCCTCACCCTCGAGCTCTCGCCCGAGGCCCGCGCCTGGGTGGCCAAGCAGGGCTACGACCCCACCTACGGGGCGCGGCCGCTGCGCCGCACCATCCAGCGGCACATCGAGGACGTCCTCAGCGAGGAGGTCCTCCACGGCAAGTTCCACGATGGCGGCGTGATCTTGGTGAAGCTCGCCGGGGACGAGTTGGTGTTCGAATCCAAGGAAGATTCCCAGGTCCTCAGCGCCCAGGACGCATGAGCGCGGCTGTAGGATGTGACGGGCCCGTTCGCTAATCCGCAGGGGGTGCCTTGATGCACCGCGCGGCGAAGGTGGTGGTCTGCGCCGCCACCGTCACGGCTCTCTCCGTTTTCACCTGCCTTGCCTCGCTCGCCCAGGCGCCTTCTCCCGCCATCACGGTCAGGTCCATCGAAATCCGCGGAAACCGCCGGGTGGACCGCTCGACGGTGATGTTCTACCTCAAGCTCGGCGAGGGGAAGGCCTACACGAACACCGAGCTGGTGCAGCGCATCCGCGAGGACGTGCGGACGATCTACGGGCTCGGTTTCTTCCGGGACGTGCGCGTGGACGTCGAGCCCTTCGAGGGCGGCCTCCGGGTGGTCTTCCACGTGGCGGAGAAGCCCACCATCGCCTCGGTGGGCATCCAGGGAAACGTCAACGTCGATTCCGAGAAGGTCCGCGAGCGGATCACGGTCAAGGCCCAGACCATCGTCAACGAGGCGACCATCAAGGAGTCGGTGCGGAACCTCCACAAGCTCTACCAGGAGCAGGGCTACTACTTCGCCCGCATCGAGGCCACCCTGAAGGAGGGATCGCAGAACACGGTGGCCCTCGCCTTCTTGATCGACGAGGGCGAGAGCGTGCGCATCGAGACCATCACCTTCCGGGGCAGCGAAAGCATTTCGCGCAGGGATGTTCTCTCCTCGATGGAGACGAGCGAATGGGGGATTTTCTCCTTCCTCACCGGCTCGGGGATCTTCCGGGAGGACGAGCTCCAGAAGGATCTGGTCCGCATCCGGGTCCTCTACGAGAGCCGTGGGTTCCTCAACGTGCAGGTCGGCCAGCCCATCATCCGGGAGGACCGGCAGCGCGGCTGGCTCAACATCACGATCCCCGTCAGCGAGGGGTTCGTCTACAAGGTGGGCAAGATCGAGCTGCGCGGGGGCGAGGACGTGGTTCCCCCCGAGGAGCTCCGCGGCAAGATGGAGCTCTTCCCGGGCGATGTCTTCAACCGGACCTTGCTGCTGCGGGACGTCCAGCGCATTTCCGGCGCCTTCTCCGAGCGCGGCTACGCGTTCGCCGATGTCCGCCCCTCGACGAAGATCAACGAGCAGCAGAAGACCGCCGACCTGGTCTTGGACATCAGCAAGGGCCAGCGCGTCTACATCGGCCGGATCGACCTGAAGGGGAACACCCGGACCCGGGAGAACGTCATCCGCCGCGAGGTCCGCATCACGGAGGGCTCCCTCTACGACGCCGCGGGGCTGGCGAAGACGCGGACCCGGCTGCAGCGCACCGGCTACTTCGAGGAGACCAAGATCCAGGAGAAGCGGCGCCCCGGCGTTGACGAGATCCTGGACATCGAGATCGAGATCAAGGAGAAGCCCACCGGCGTCGTCGCCCTGGGCATGGGATACAACAGCCAGGAGGCCGGCCTGCTGACCGCGCAGATCCGCGAGGACAACCTGTTCGGCAAGGGGTGGGTCGCGAGTCTCGTGGGCCGCCTCTCGGGCCTGCGCCGCGACGTCATCGCCTCCTTCGTGGAGCCGGACTTCCGGGATCTCGGCTTCTCCCTCGGGGGGGACGCCTTCTTCGGCACCGAGGAGTTCGACACCTTCGACAACCGCCGGGAGGGGGGCAGGATCCGGGTCGGCAAGGAGATCCAGGATTTCCTCCGGGTCTTCCTGACCTACGAGCTGGCCACCTCGCGCATCTCCCGCGTGTCGGAGACGGCTGCCCTCTTCATCCAGGAGGAGGCCGGGCGGGACATCGTCGAGAGCGCCATCACCCCCTCCCTCGTCTATGACAGCCGCAACCTGCGCTTCTTCCCCAGCGCGGGGACCCTGTTCACGGTCGCCCCCTCGCTGTTCGGCACCTTCCTGGGCGGGAACGTGGACATGTACCTCGCGGAGATGGACTTCCGCCAGTACCACGGCATCGGCGACCGGGTGCGCATCCGCCTCCTCAAGGACTTGATCACCTCCTACCGGGTCAACCTCCGCTACGAGGAGGGGATCAGCGGCGACGAGGTCCCGGCCTTCCGCCGCCTGTTCGTGAGCGGGAACCACCAGCTGCGGGGCTTCCGCGCCCGGGACATCGGCCCCCGCGACGCGAACGGGGAGGTCATCGGCGGCCTCGCGTCCGCCCTTTTCTCGTTCGAGTTGGCCCATCCCTTCATCGGGCCGACCCAGCTTGCCGCCTTCATCGACGCGGGCAACATCTGGGGGACCAGTAACGCCTTTGACCTCAGCGATCTGCGCTACGGCGCGGGGTTCGGGCTGCGCTTCATCACCCCCATCGGGCCCATCCGCATCGATGTCGGCTATAAGATCGACAAGAAATCGGGCGAGCGCCCGCGCGAGCTGCACTTCGGCGTAGGTGCGGCCTTCTAGACGCTCTGTTCTCAGGCGCCTTCCCCTGGAGGATGATCGCTGTGCAACGGTTTTTCGCTGGAGCGGGCGGATGGTGTGTCTTGGGGGCTTTCCTGCTTGCGTGGAACCCCGGCGAGGCGCTGGCCGCCCGGATCGGGGTTGTGAACGTTCAGCGGGTCCTCTCCCAGTCCTTCGCTGGCAAGGAAGCCACCCAGACCCTGGAGAAGGAAAAGACCCGCCTGCAGGGGGTTCTCCGGACCAAGAAGGACGAGGTGGACAAGCTCGCCAAGGACGCTCAGGATCTGCAGATCGAGATCGAGCAGAAGGGCGCCATCTGGCGCGAGGAGGAGCGAGCGCGGAAGACCGC
>JACPCT010000089.1 GCA_016184445.1 Candidatus Tectimicrobiota bacterium
CCTCCTCATCCCCGCCCTGGGGCGCATCCGCGCCGCGGTGCCGGACGCCCGGCTTGTCCTGGCGGGGCGGGGGCCCGAGCGCGGCGCGCTGGAGCGGCTGGCGGGGGAGCTGGGCCTCTCGGGCGCCGTCACCTTCGCCGGCTTCGTGCCCGAGGAGCGGCTGCCGGGCTACTACCAGGCGGCGGACCTCTTCGTCCTCCCCACGCGCTCCCTCGAGGGCTTCGGGATGGCCACCGTGGAGTCCCTGGCCTGCGGCACCCCGGTGGTGGGGACGCCCGAGGGCGCCACGCCGGAGATCCTGCGGCCCCTGGACGAGGGCCTGCTCGCGGAGGAGGCCTCGGAGGGCGCCATCGCCCAGGCGTGCGTCCGGTGGCTGGCCCGCCCCGGGGAGATGCCGGCCGTGCGGCGCCGGTGCCGGGAGTACGCCGAGCGGAACTATTCCTGGGAAAGGACGGGGCCGGCGCTCGAAGCGCTCTACGAAAGAGTGATCGGCGCGGCGCGGCGGTGAGCGGCTTGCGCGTCCTCGTCATCTCCCACGCCTACGCCGCGCCTATCAACCGGGGCAAGCTCCACGCCCTCGCCCGGCGGCCCGGCCTCGAGGTGTCGCTCCTGGCGCCCCGGCGCTGGCGGGAGGGCGGGCGGGACTACGTCACCGCGGCGGGCGAGGAGCGGGGGGTGCGGGTCTTCGCGGGGGATGTGATGTTCCCGGGGCGGGTGGGGGGGCACTTCTACCGGGACGGCCTGTGGAGGGCGCTGCGCGCGGCGCGCCCCGAGGTGATCCACCTGGAGGAGGAGCCCTGGAGCCTGGCGGCGGGCCAGGTGCTGGCGGCGGCCATGTTCTGGCGGCCCCGGCCGGCCCTCGCGGTGTTCTCCTGGGAGAACCTCGATCTCCGCTTCCGGTGGCCCATCCGGGCCATCGAGCAGGCCGCGCTGCGGCGGGCGGACGTCCTGATCGCCGGGGGCCGGACGGCGCGCGAGCGGCTCATCCGCCTGGGCGCGGACCCCGGGCGGGTGGAGGTCTTGCCCCAGTTCGGCCTGGACCCCGCCTTGTTCCGCCCGCCGGGGCCGGGCGAGGGCCCGGGCGTCTTCACGGCGGGCTTCGTGGGCCGCCTCGTGCCCGGCAAGGGGGCGGACCTCCTGGTGGAGGCCCTGGGCGGGCTGGATGGGGAGTGGCGGGCGCTCGTCGTGGGGGACGGCCCCTTGCGGCCGGCGCTGGAGGCCCGGGCGGCCTCGGCCGGGATCGCGGGGCGGGTGGAGTTCACCGGCTGGGTGGCGCACGAGGAGGTCCCCCCCCTTCTGAGGCGGATGAGCGCGCTGGCGGTTCCCTCCCGCACGACGCCCCTTTGGGCCGAGCAGTTCGGCCACGTCCTCATCGAGGGGATGAGCAGCGGGGCGGTGCCCGTGGGCTCGAGCTCGGGGGAGATACCGCACGTGATCGGCGGGGAGGGCCTCGTCTTCCCCGAGGGTGAGGCCCCCGCCCTCCGGGAGGCGCTCCGCCGGCTGCGCGATGAGCCGGGCCTGCGGGATCGCCTGGCCGGGGCCGGGCGGGCGCGCGTCCTGCGGGAGTTCAGCTGGGAGGCGCTGGCCGGGCGCACTTGCGCCCTTTACGAGCGGGCCCTCCGCGGGCGGGCGCCGGCGGATCGGCGAAGCGGAGGGAGCGGACGGTGAGCCGCCTGGGCGCCGCCGCGCGCACCTCGGCCTGGGTGCTCCTCGGGAAGGGGGCCGAGCGCGTCACCCGGCTGGCGGTGATCGTCGTCCTCGCCCGCCTGCTCGACCCGCGGGGCTTCGGGGCCTACTCCGTCGCCTTCGCCTTCGCCGAGCTCTTCGCCGTCTTCACCGACCTGGGGCTGAACGCCGTCCTCGTCCGCGAGCTGGCGAAGGACCGGGACGGGGCCCCGCGCCTGCTGGGGGCGGGCGTCGTCCTCAAGCTCATCTTCTCGATCCTGAGCTTCGCCGCCGCCTGGGCGGCGGCCTTCCTGGCGCTGGCCCCGGGCGAGCTGCGCGCCTCGGCCCTCGCCGCCACCTTCGCGCTCTTCCTCTCCTTCCGGGTGGCGTCGCTGCGGTGGGTGTTCGAGGCGCCCTTCGAGGCGGGGCTGCGGATGGGCGCGCCGGTCGCCATCGGGCTGGCGAGCGAGCTGCTCTCGGCGGCCTGCCTGCTGGGGGCGGCCTGGGCGGGGTGGCCGCTGCCCGCCCTCATCGGGGCGCAGCTCGCGGCGCTCCTGCCGGGCTGCCTCCTCCTCGCCGGGCGGGCGGCGGCGGAGGTGCGCCCCCGCCTGACGTTCGACCCCGCGCTCTGGGGGAGGCTCCTGCGGGCGGCCCTCCCGGTCGGGGCGGCGAACCTCTTTCTCATCGCCTATTCGCGCACCGACATCCTGATGCTCCAGTGGCTGGCGGACACCACCGCCGTGGGCATGTACGCGGCCGCCTTCAAGCTCACGGGCTCGCTGGACGTCATCCCGCTCGCCCTCGCCACCCCGCTCCTGCCCCTCCTCGCCGCCGCCTTCGCCGGGGGAGGGAGGGAAGAGGCCGGGCGGCTCTACCGGGGGGCGGTGACGCTGGCCTGCGCGATGGCGGTCCCGGTGGCCGCGGGGGGTACCGTCCTCGCGGCCGAGATCACCCGGGCGGTCTACGGGGCCGGCTATGCGCCCTCGGCGGGGGCGCTGCGGGTCCTCGCGTGGGCGGCGGTCTTCCACTTCGCCCTCTATGTGATGACGACCGCCGCCCTGGCGGCGGGCCGGGAGAAGCTCTTCACGGCGTACGCCGGCCTCCTCGCCCTCCTGAACGTGGCGCTCGACGCCCTGCTCATCCCGCCCTTCGGCTTCCTGGGGGCGAGCTGGGCGACCTTCCTGGCGGAGGGGTTCCTGCTGGCGGCGGGGGCGGCGGTCCTGAGGCGGGAGCTGGGGCTCCCGGAGGGCCGGGCCCTCGCCGGGGCTCTCGGGGCCGGGGCGGCCGTGGCCGCCCTCCTGGCCTGGCTGCCCCTCCCCCTCTGGGGCCGCCTGGCGGGGGCCGCCCTTCTTTATGCGGGCTGGCTGTGGGGGGGGAGGGTGCTCCCGCCGGAGATCCTGCGGATGGTGAGGGCCTCGGTTTCGCGGGGGCCGTTTTCCCCCGGACATGGCGGAGGACCGGGAGCGGGCGGGCCGGTATAATGGGCCCGGAGACCGCCCGGGACACGGGGACCATGCGAACATGCTGAGCCGCCGGCTCGCCTATATCCGCAGGGGTGCGGAGCGCGTTCACGCCGGAGGGGGACCGGACATCCTCCCGCCTCGCACCCCGCCCTTCGAGGGATTGCTGGACCTGCCGGGGCGCCTGCCTCCCCCGGAAGGTCCGCCGCCCGCCGGGCGGGAGGAGAAGCCCCCGCGCCCCTACGCCTACCGGGAGCCCTGGGTGCGCAGGGCGGTGGGGCTGGTGGACGCGGTGGGGGGGCGTCTCCTCGCCCGGAGGCGCGAGCGGCCCGCCGGGATCCGGCGGGTGCTCCTGCTGCGGCCCGACCATCTCGGGGACGTGATCTTCGCCCTCCCGGCGATCGAGGCCCTGCGCCGGGCGCTCCCCGAGGCCCGGATCGACCTCCTCGTGGGGCCCTGGTCGCGGCCCCTCTTCCCCCCGGGCGCGGGAGAGGGGATGGAGTTCCTCTTCTTCGACGCCCCCTGGCTCGCCCGCCCCCCCCGCGCGCGCCTCGGGCTGCGGGGCGCCCTCTCCCTGGCGCGGCGGCTGCGCCAGCGGGCGCGCGAGACGGGCGGAGCCTACGACCTGGCGGTCGACCTGCGGGGGGACTTCCGCCTCATCCTCGCGGCCCGCCTGGCGGGGGCGCGCTACCTGGCCGGGCGGGGCATCACGGGGCTCGGCTTCCTCCTGGACGCGGAGGGCCGGGAGGTGCCCGGGCGCCACCAGGTGGAGGGCAACCTCGCCCTGCTCGAGGCGGCCGGCTTCGGCCCCTTGGAGACCGTGAACCCCTCGATCGCCCTCTCCGGCGAGGAGGTCGAGGCGGGCCGCGCCGTGCTCCGCGCCCACGGGGCGGCGAACGCCAAGCTGGTGGTGGGGGTGCATCCGGGGGCCGGGACGGCGACCAAGCGCTGGGCGCCGGAGAAGTTCGCCGCCCTGATCACCCGCATCGCCGCGGAGCTTCCCGCCCGGGTACTCCTCCTCGGCGGGCCCGGCGACCGGCCCGCCGCCGACGCCGTGCTGGCCGCCATGGGGGAGGCGCGCTCCTCCCGCCGGATGGCGGACCTGTGCGGGGCGCTTCCCACCCTGCGGGCCTTCATGGGGGTGGCCCGGGCGTGCCACCTCTTCGTGGGGAACGACTCGGGGCCCTCCCACATCGCGGCGGCGCTGGGGGTTCCGGTCCTCTGTCTCTTCAGCGGGACGAACGACCCGGCCGAATGGGGCCCCCGGGGCGGAGCCGTGGTGATCCTCCGCAGGCGCATCGAGTGCGAGGGGTGCGGCCTCGCCGAGTGCGGCCACCACTCCTGCATGGTCCAGCTCGATGTCGAGGCGGTCTTCCAGGCGGTGCGGAGATGCGTATAGGCATCGACGGCCGCATGCTTTTCATGAGCGGGATCGGCACCTACCTCCGGAACCTCCTGGCGGGGCTGGCGCGGCTGGACGCGGCGGGCGAGTACGTCCTCTTCCTCCGCCCGGCCGACCGGGAGCGCTTCGCGGCGCCGGGGGCGAACTTCCGGATCGTGACGGCGGACGCCGAGCCCTACTCGCTGGCCGAGCAGACGCTCCTGCCGCGGCTGGCCCGGCGCGAGGGGCTGGACCTCATCCACCACCCGCACTACTTCACCCCCTGGTTCGGGCGCACCCCCATGGTGGCGACCGTCCACGACCTCATCCACCAGCTCCTCCCCGAGATGTTCCGCCTCCGGGCAGTGTCGTGGCTCGCCTGGGCCGTCGCCTGGCGGACGGCGTCCCGGGCGCGGCTGGTGCTCACCGTCTCGGAGCACACCCGGCACGATCTCGTCTTCCGCCTGGGGGGCCCCGCCGCGAAGGGGCGGGTGACCTACAACGCCCTGCCGCCGGGGTGGGGGGAGGGCCCCGCGCCTCCCCTGCTTCCGGCCGTGGAGGCCCTGGGCGGGGCCCCCTTCTTCTTCTATGCGGGGAACCACAAGCGCCACAAGAACCTCCCCCTCCTCATCGAGGCGTTCGATTGGCTCAGGCGCCAGGAGGGGGGGAGGGGCGCCCGCCTCGTGCTGACCGGGGCGCGGGATGACCTCGATTCCGAGCTGCGCCGGCGGGGGCTGGGCGGGGAGGTGGTCTTCCTGGGTGAGGTGCCGAACGCGGCGCTCGAGGGGGTCTACCGGGCGGCGCGGGCGCTGGTCTTCCCGTCCCGCTACGAGGGCTTCGGCCTCCCGCCCCTCGAGGCGATGGGCTGCGGCGTGCCGCCCATCGTCTCGGACGCGGCCTCGCTTCCCGAGGTGGTGGGGGAGGCGGGCGTCATCGTTCCCGTGGGAAAGGCGCAGCCGCTGGGGGAGGCGATGCTGCGCCTCCTCGCCGACGACCGTCTGCACGGAGAGCTCTCGGCCAGGGCGCGGGAGCGGGCCCGGCGCTTCTCCTGGCGGGCGCTCGCCGAGGGGACCCTCCAGGTGTACCGGGAGGCCGCCGCGGGGGCGGGAGGCCGGCCGTGACGGGCGGGGAGCGGCTGCGCCGCGAGCGCGAGTTCCACGAGCGGCGGAGCGGGGAGCGCTCGGGGCGGCTCTCCGGCGCCGACCTCCGCTTCGAGGATTCGGTCTACCTCGATCACGAGACATGGGTGCGGGACACCTTCGCCCTGCTGGGCGACCTCCGGGGCAAGCGCGTGCTCGACTACGGGGCGGGGGAGGGGCTGAGCAGCGTCGTCCTCGCCCGCCGGGGGGCGCGGGTGGTCTCCTTCGACGTGGCCTCCGGCAACGTCCGCCTCGCCGCCCGGCGCGCGGCGGCGAACGGGGTGCCCCTCCACCTCGCCCAGATGGCGGGGGAGGCGCTGGCCTTCCGCGACGGGGCGTTCGACGCCGTCTACGGGAACGCCATCCTCCACCACGTGAACCTGGAGCGGGCCGGGGCCGAGCTCAGGCGCGTGCTGCGGCCGGGCGGGGTGGCCGTCTTCAGCGAGCCCTGGGGGGAGAACCCCCTGCTCGAGTTCGTGCGCCGGCGCGTGCCCTACCGGGGGAAGGACCGCACCCCGGACGAGCGGCCCCTCGGGCTCGCGGACGTGGCCCGGCTCCGGGCCCAGCTGCCCCTGGCCGAGGTGCGGGGCTACCAGCTCCTCTCGATGATCCGGCGGCAGGTGCGCTGGCGGCCGCTGATTTCATTCCTGCAGAGCGCGGACGCGCTGCTGCTCGGCCTCTTCCCGGGGCTTTGGCGCTGGTGCCGCTACGCCGTCATCATCCTCCGCAAGGAGGGCGCCTGATGCGGGTGGCCATCGTCCACGACTGGCTGACGGGGATGCGGGGGGGCGAGAAGTGCCTCGAGGTCTTCTGCGAGATCTTCCCGGAGGCGGACCTCTTCACCCTCGTGCACCTGCCGGGCTCGGTCTCGCCCGTCATCGAGGGGAGGCGGGTGGCGACGAGCTTCCTCCAGCACGTCCCCGGGGTGGCGCGGCGCTACCGGCACCTGCTCCCCCTCATGCCCGCCGCGGTGCGGCTGCTGGGCCTGGGGGGCTACGACTTCATCCTCTCGAGCAGCCACTGCGTGGCCAAGGCGGCGCGGGGCCGCCCGGGCGCCTACCACCTGTGCTATTGCTACACCCCGATGCGCTACGCCTGGGACGCTTATGAGGCGTACTTCGGCGGGGACCGCCTCCGTGGCCCGGCGCGGTGGATCGTCCCGCGGGTGATGGAGCGCCTGCGCCGCTGGGACGCCCGGACGAGCGCCGGGGTGGATGAGTTCATCGCCATCAGCCACACCGTGGCGGGCCGCATCCGCCGCTGCTACGGGCGGGAGGCGGAGGTGATCTATCCTCCGGTGGACGCCGAGCGCTTCCGCCCCGCGGGAGGGCCGGGGGACTATTATCTTCTCGTCTCGGCCTTCGCGCCCTACAAGCGGGTGGACCTGGCGGTCGAGGCCTTCAGCCGCCTGGGGCGGCCCCTCAAGGTGGCGGGGACGGGCCAGGACTTCGAGCGGGTGCGGGCGCTGGGGGGCCCGGGCGTGGAGTTCCTCGGCTGGCAGGATGACGCGGCCCTGGCCCGCCTCTACGCCGGGTGCCGGGCCTTCGTCTTCCCGGGGGAGGAGGACTTCGGCATCACCCCCCTCGAGGCCCAGGCCTGCGGGCGGCCCGTCATCGCCTATGGGGCCGGGGGGGCGCTCGAGACCGTGGTGGGGCTGAACGCGGCGGAGGTCTCTTATCCCCCCGGCTTCCAGCCTCCCGCCGGGGAGGAGCCGACGGGGCTCTTCTTCACCCGGCCGGACGCCGAGGGCCTCGCCCGGGCGGTCTTGCGCTTCGAGGCGGAGGAGGCGAAATTCCGGCCCGAGGCCGCCCGCCGCCAGGCCCTGCGCTTCGGCCGGGAGCGGTTCAAGGAGGAGGCGCGCCGGCGCTTCATGGAAGGCTTCGAGCGCCATCAGGAGAAGACGGCGGCCCGGCGGGCGGGGGACCGGTAGCATGCTGCGGCGCTACGGCCAGCTGAACGTGGTGCTCCTCTTCGCGGGGGACGCCCTCGCCCTCCTCGCGGCCTGGCTGCTCGCCTACTGGCTGCGCTTCGGGATCGAGGTCATCCCCGTGGCGCGCGGCTATCCTCCTGTCGGGGCCTACCTGATCGTCCTGCCCTTCGTGCTGGCGGCCTGGCTGGCGGCCGCTCGGCTCACCCACCTCTACCACCACCGGGCGGGGCTGAAGAGCGCCGAGGAGATCCTCCGCCTGACCTTTGCGATGGCGTGGACGGTGCTCATCCTCATCGCCCTCACCTTCTTCTACCGCGGGGAGAGCTACAGCCGGCTGGCCGTCCTCTACTTCATGGCGCTGGGCCCGGCGCTGCTCTTCCTGGTGCGGCGGGTGGCGTGGTCCCTCATCCGCAGGCTCCGCCGGCGGGGGGTGGACATGAGGCGGATCCTCGTGGCCGGGGTCTCCCCGCTCGCCCAGCGCACGGCCGACCGGCTGGAGGCCTACCGCTACCTGGGCTTCCAGGTGATCGGCCACCTCTCCGAGGAGGATCCCCTCCCCGCGAGCGTGGGCGGGCGGCCCGTGCTGGGGAGGGTCGGGGAGGCCAAGGCGGTGGCCGAGCGGGAGGAGGCGGTCGAGGTGTACGTGGCCCTCCCCGCCGAGCGCCGGGAGGCGCAGGAGCGGCTGCTCGAGGAGCTGGCGGACTCGAGCGTGGACCTGCGCGTGGTGCCGGACCTGCTCGACCACATGCGCCTGAACGCGGGCATCGAGGAGCTGGACGGCCTCCCGGTGGTGCTCCTCTCCCAGACCCCCCTCCTCGGCTGGAGCCGGGTGGGGAAGCGGGCGATGGACGCCGTGCTGGGGAGCCTGATCATCCTCCTCCTGAGTCCGCTGCTCCTGCTGATCGCGGCCCTCGTCAAGCTGTCGAGCCCGGGGCCCGTGCTCTACGCCCAGGATCGCATGGGCCTGGACGGGGTGAGCTTCACCATGTTCAAATTCCGCTCGATGCGGGTGGACGCCGAGCGGGAGACGGGCGCCGTCTGGGCCAAGGCCGGGGACGACCGGCGCACCTGGCTGGGCGGGATTCTCCGCCGCACGAGCCTGGACGAGTTGCCCCAGCTCCTCAACGTCATCCGGGGGGAGATGAGCCTCGTCGGGCCCCGCCCCGAGCGGCCGGTCTTCGTCGAGCAGTTCCGGCGGAAGGTCCCCGGCTACATGCTCCGCCACAAGATGAAGAGCGGCATGACGGGCTGGGCCCAGGTGAACGGCTGGCGGGGGGAGACCTCGATCGAGAAGCGCATCGAGTGCGACCTCTACTACATCGAGAACTGGTCGCTGGGCTTGGACCTCAAGATCATGTGGCTCACGGTCTGGAAAGGGTTCGTGAGCCGGAACGCCTACTGAGGTATGAGTAAAGAGAAGAATCTCCTGAATAAATGTCCGCTACTACGGTAAGGACACGAGTCATGCAAGATCGCTTTGCAGGTGATGTGGGGGATTTTGGAAAGTACGGTTTACTCAGACATCTGTGTACGGGAAAAGCAAGAGAGAAAAATCTTTCTCTCGGGGTTGTTTGGTATCTTGTTCCTGACGAAAATCACAATTCGGCCGGCAAGCACACTTCATATCTTGTGAAGGAATTTGGTTTTCGGGAGTGCGATCGAATTTTATTTGATGCCTTAAAGGGTTTTAAGGATGACTTTGAGAGAGGTGGCGAACGAAGCGTTAGAAAAATCCAGTCTCTAAAGATTTTCCCATCAAGAACAGTTTTTCATGATCAAGTGCTCACATTTGAGAATACGCCATCGGATGGCAGGAAAGCCATCGAGTTTCGTCTGGAGATTAGGCGGAATTGGGTGGAAAGAGCGTTACGTGCAACAAAAGGGTAAAGATGTGGTCTTCTTTGATCCGGATAATGGTCTTGAAGTCCCATCCGTAGAAGGACATGTTTGGCAAAAGAAAAAGAAAGGCCCCAAGTGGTGATGTTGCTACCACGAGGGGCCTCGGATGACTTCTCTGTCCATGGCCATTTTTTGTAATACCTGCGGGTAGTCATCGAAAAATAATTGAAAGCCGATTATCAAGATTTCGTGAAGGGCCTTGGGGCGAGCATTTCTATGACTAGAGGTCTCCACGGTAACACTGTGCAGGCCCTTGCCGTGATCCCGGCCCGGTGGGCCTCGGCGCGCTTCCCGGGGAAGCCCCTGGCTCTCCTGGCCGGCCGGCCCATGATCGAGCACGTCTACCGGCGGGCGCTCCGGGCGCGGACGGTGGGCCGGGTGGTCGTGGCCACCGACGATGAGCGCATCGCCCGGGCCGTGCGAGCCTTCGGGGGGGAGGTCCGCATGACGAGCCCCGCCCACCCGAGCGGCACCGACCGGGTGGCCGAGGCGGCCCGGGGGGAGGCCGCCCCGGTCGTGGTGAACGTCCAGGGGGATGAGCCGCTCCTCCACCCGGAGGACATCGACGCGGCCGTCCGCCCCCTTTTCGGGGAAAATCCGCCCGAGATGTCCACCCTCGCGATTCCGCTCGCCGGGCCGGAGGATTTTTTGGACCCAAACGTGGTAAAGGTGGTGGTGGGAAAGGGCGGGGACGCGCTCTACTTCTCCCGGGCGCCCATCCCCCACCCGCGGGACGCCCTGGGGAGCGCGCCGGCCGGCGCCCCGGGCCTGCGGGCGGGCTGGGCGGGGCTTCGCCCCAGGCCCCTCAAGCACCTGGGGCTCTACGCCTACCGCCGGGAGTACCTCCTCCGGTACGCCTCCCTCCCTCCCACCCCGCTGGAGCTGGCCGAGCGCCTGGAGCAGCTGCGGGCGCTGGAGGACGGGGCCCGGATCCGGGTGGTCGGGATCGGGCGCGACTCGATCGGGGTGGACGTGCCGGGGGACCTGGAGCGCCTCCTGGCGGACCCCGCCCTCCGCGCCGCCCTCGAGGAGGAGGTGGGGAAGTGGCCAAGTACATCTTCGTGACGGGGGGTGTGCTGAGCTCGCTGGGGAAGGGGCTCGCCTCCGCCTCCATCGGCGCCCTGCTCGAGGGGCGGGGGCTGCGCGTCACCCTCCAGAAGTTCGACCCCTACCTGAACGTGGACCCGGGCACCATGAGCCCCTTCCAGCACGGCGAGGTCTTCGTCACCGACGACGGGGCCGAGACCGACTTGGACCTGGGCCACTACGAGCGCTTCACCCACGCCCGGATGCGCCGGGAGAATAACTTCACCGCCGGGCGCATCTACTACTCGGTCATCACCAAGGAGCGCGTGGGCGACTACCTCGGGGGCACGGTGCAGGTCATCCCCCACGTCACCGACGAGATCAAGGGCTGCTTCCGCGCGGTGGACCGCGGCGAGCACGTCGTCATCTGCGAGATCGGGGGCACGGTGGGCGACATCGAGAGCCTGCCCTTCCTCGAGGCCATCCGCCAGTTCCGCTACGACCTGGGGCCGGAGAACGTCCTCCACATCCACGTCACCCTCATCCCCTTCATCAAGGCCTCCGAGGAGCTCAAGACCAAGCCCACCCAGCACTCCGTCATGAAGCTCCGCGAGATCGGCATCCAGCCCGACATCCTGCTCTGCCGCACCGAGCTGCCCCTCACGGGCGAGGCCAAGCGCAAGATATCGCTCTTCTGCAACGTGCCCCCGAGCGCCGTCATCGAGGCCATCGACGTGGACACGATCTACGAGGTCCCCCTCAAGTTCCACGCCGAGGGGCTGGACGGGATCATCGCCGGGCGCCTGGGGATGGGCCAGGGCCGGGAGCCCGACCTGGGCATCTGGCGCGAGATCGTGCGCAAGGTGCGCGAGAGCACCGTGGCGGCCGACATCGCCATCGTGGGCAAGTACGTCAACCTCAAGGAGTCCTACAAGAGCCTCTCCGAGGCCCTCGTCCACGGCGGCACCGCCAACGAGGTGAAGGTGAACCTCCTCTACGTGGACAGCGAGGAGATCGAGCGGCGCGGGGCCTCCACCCTCCTCTCCCAGGCCCACGGCATCCTCATCCCGGGCGGCTTCGGGGGGCGGGGGATCGAGGGCAAGATCGAGGCCGTGCGCTACGCGCGCGAGCGCCTCGTGCCCTTCTTCGGGATCTGCCTGGGCATGCAGTGCGCCATCATCGAGTACGCCCGCAACGTCTGCGGCCTGGCCCTCGCCAACAGCGCCGAGTTCTGGGAGGACTCCCCCTTCCCGGTGGTGGCCCTCATGCCGGGCCAGGAGAACGTGAACAAGGGGGGCACCATGCGGCTGGGCTCCTACCCCGGCGTCCTGCGGCCGGGCTCCCTGGCGTCCGAGGTCTACGGGGGCGCCTCCCGCTTCGAGGAGCGCCACCGCCACCGCTACGAGGTGAATAACGCCTTCCGGGAGACCCTGGAGGAGAACGGCCTGCGCTTCAGCGGGCTCTCGCCGGACGAGCGCCTGGTCGAAATGGCCGAGCTGCCCGGTCACCCCTTCTTCCTCGGCTGCCAGTTCCATCCCGAGTTCAAGAGCGCCCCCTACGCGCCCCACCCCATCTTCCGCGCCTTCATCGCCGCCGCCAAGAAGGCTAGCGGCGAGCTCTTCAACTAGGGGCCGGGGGGTGCTGGGGCGATGAGCCAGCGGCAGGTCAGGATCGGGGGCGTGCCCATCGGCGGGGGCGCGCCGCCCGCCGTCATCGCGGGGCCCTGCGTCCTGGAGAGCGAGGCCCTCGCCCTCGAGTGCGCCCGGGCGGTGAAGGAGGCGGCCCGGGCCGCGGGCATGGGCGCCGTCTTCAAGGGCTCCTACGACAAGGCGAACCGCAGCTCCGGCGCCTCCTACCGGGGGCCGGGCCTGGAGGAGGGCCTGCGCATCCTGGCCGCCGTGCGCGGGGCGACGGGCCTGCCCGTCCTCTCCGACGTGCACACGATCGGGGAGGCCGCCCAGGCCGCCCAGGTGCTCGACGCCCTCCAGATCCCGGCCTTCCTCTGCCGCCAGACGGACCTCCTCCAGGCGGCGGGGCGGACGGGCCGGCCGGTCAACGTCAAGAAGGGCCAGTTCCTCGCCCCCCAGGACATGCGCCACGCCGCCGCCAAGCTGGAGGAGGCGGGCTGCGCCCAGATCCTCCTCACCGAGCGGGGCGCCTCCTTCGGCTACCACAACCTGGTCGCCGACATGCGCTCCCTCGTCCTCATGCGCGAGGCGGGCTGGCCCGTCGTCTTCGACGCCACCCACAGCGTCCAGGCCCCCGGGGGGCTCGGCGACCGCAGCGGCGGGGACCGCCGGATGGTGGCCCCCCTCGCCCGGGCGGCGGCGGCGGTGGGGGTGGACGCCTTCTTCCTCGAGTGCCACCCGCGCCCGGATGAAGCCCTCTCCGACGGGCCCAACATGATCCCCCTCCAGGACCTCCGGCCCCTTCTGGAAACCCTTGCCGCCCTGGACGGGGTGCGCCGGAGGGCGAAGGCTGGGGAAGGGGCATGAAAGGCGCCCGCTTCCGCTTCTGGCCCCTGCTGCTTCCGCTCCTCCTCGCCTCCTGCGCTGGCTACGAGGCCATCCCCTGGCGGGAGCCCCCGGGCCGCGCGGGGGCGGTTCAGGCCCTGGGGGAGCGCCTCGTCGCCGGTCTGGGCGAGGGGGTGAGAGAGGCCCGCGTCAACGTGGGCCGGATCCGGGCCGTGGACCCGCGCGCCCAGGCCGAGGCGGCGGTCCTTCGGGTGGTGGTG
>JACPCT010000450.1 GCA_016184445.1 Candidatus Tectimicrobiota bacterium
TTCATGGAGGACCGCCGGGGCGCCCAGCCCGCCGTGGAGTTCTCCAAGGCGCCCTCGCTCTTCCTCGCCCTGGTGCTCCTGCTGTTCTTCACCCTCCTCCTGGGGGTTTTCCCGGGCGGGTTCATCGAGGCCGCCCGGGGCTCGGTCCAGGGCCTCCTCTAGCCGCCGGCTCCTTGCCCGGGCGGCCTGCGCCCGCTGCCCGTAGGAAGCGCACTCCTCCTTCGCGGATGCGGGGAGGCACGTGACAAATTGTCATGATTTGTTAGTCAGGTGTCGAACTTTCGTCATTTCCAGCCCATGATTTCCGTCGCTCCCCGTGGTGGCAGACGAGGCGGTTCTCCAACCGATTGAATCTTCGTAGGAAACAAGCCTCCATTTCGAATGTCCCCAGTTCTTGATTTTGGCACGAAATATGCTTTATGTATAGGCAACTTGGCGACGATATGAATGATGAGGCGAGGTCGTCGGCGCCCAGTATTAGGGACGGCTAAGGAAGCGGGATTAGATTTTTTGGCGAAATTTGAATTTTTTGTGAAATGCCCCGCTGGCAGGCTGGTTGCGGGAACGGAAGTTAAATAGGCCCTCATCGGTGCCGACAAAATCGGCACCTTCTCCCCGGTGGCCGGTCAAGGGGTTCCCTGAGGCCGGTTCACTGCTATCTGCGCGAATTTGATGCAGCGCCTTTCCCTTCCACCCGGCCCATATTGGCTGACCGCCCCGGGATGGGTCCGGAGCGGAGAGCGGAGGAGGGTGTTCACCCGATTGTGCCCGGATTTCAGGGGTTTCAAGGGAATTTCAGCGAAAAAAAAGAGGAGTGCTCAGCGGCGTCCAGGGACTTCCGGGGAGAGGGCGGCAACAGGGTGTGGCATTTTTCAACACAAACCTACACTCCTGGGGCGAAATCGGACCGCCGTCTCAAGCCCCCCCCCTCAACCCAGCAAGCGGCCGAGCAGCTCCGTGGCCTCCGCCAGGGTGCTCACCCGGTAGTCGCAGGGGAGGCCCGGGCCGGGAGAGAGGTGGACCGCTGTCATCCCCGCCGCGCGGGCGGCCATCATGTCGAAGCGGCCGTCCCCCAGGAGGACGCAGCGCCCGGGCCGGACGCCGATGGCCTCCGCCCCCGCCAGGACGTGCCGGGGGTCGGGCTTCCAGACCCCGATGTCCCGCGTGACGAGGGTTCCGATGGAGAGGCCGGTCCGCTCCAGCATCGGCAGCACGTGGCGCCGCGCGTTGTTCGTCACCACCCCGAAGGGCGCCCCCCGGCGCTCCAGGAAGGCGATGAGATCGTGGGCCCCCTCCATGGCCTCGGCCCGCCGGGCGGCCTCGACCTCGTGGCGCTCGAGGATGGCCGCCACCCGCGCCGCCTCCGGCACGGGGGCGGCCGCGAGGTAGTCGAGGATGGAGACCTCCCCCGGGGCCCCCAGGCGGCCCGCCGCCTGGGGTGCCGCCGGCAGCGCCATCTCCCGCTGCATGGCCGGCCAGTCGAAGGCCGGCTTGGTGAGGGTGCCGTCGAAGTCGAGGAGGACGCCTTCCGCCCCGTTCCGCAATTCCGCTCTCCGGTCAGAGGACGCGCGAGATCTCGTCCGAGTCGTAGCGGGGCAGGGGGCGCTCGCGCTTCCCCCGGCGCAGGACCACCCCCGCCCCGCGCTCCCCCATCGTGCCGATGCGGGCGCCGGGCGAGCCCGCCGAGAGGAGCGCCCGGCGCACCTCCTCCTCCCCCTCGGGAGGCACCGCCAGGAGCAGCGCCCCCGAGGTGATCACTCCCAAGGGGTCGAGGCCCAGCGCCCGGCACAGGGCCGCGCCCTCGGGAGAGAGGGGGATGGCCTCCTCGTCGATGACGGCGCCCAGGCCGGCCGCCTGGGCCAGCTCGTGGAGGCCGGTGGCGAGCCCGCCCTCGGTCGGGTCGTGCATGGCGTGCACCTTCCCCGTGCGCGCGGCGGCCAGGGCCGGCTCCACCACGCTCAGGCCGGGGTCGTCCAGGTAGCCCCGGGCGCGGGCGATGAGCTCCCGCCCCAGGGCGGGCGCCAGCTCCTCCCCCTTGGCCTGGGCGAGGATGGCGGTGCCCTCGACCGGGACGGGGCGGGTCAGGAGGATCGCGTCCCCGGGCCGGGCGCCGTCCCCCCGGATGAGGTCCTCCCGCGCCACCTCCCCCAGCATCTGGCCGCAGAGGATGGGGCGGGGGAGGCCCGCCGTGACCTCGGTGTGGCCACCGCAGAGGGTGGCGCCCAGGGCGCGGCAGGCGGCGCGGGCGTCCTCCCAGACGGCCTCGGCCATCGCGCGGTCCGCCCGGCCCTCGGGCAGGAGGAGCGTCATCAGGAACCAGGCGGGCGCGGCTCCCATGCAGGCCACGTCGTTCGCGTTCACGTGGACGGCGTACCAGCCGATGCGCTCCTCGACGAAGGTCACCGGGTCGCTCTTCGCGACGAGGAAGCGGTCCCCCATGTCGATGACGGCGGCGTCCACCCCCACGCCGGGGCCCACCACGAGCCTCGGGTGGCCCTCCAGGCGGGCGAGGAGCTCCCCGAGGAGGCGGGCGGGCAGCTTCCCGGGGGGGAAGATCCTTGGGCTCATCGGGGCGGAATGCGGGGGGAGGAAGGCGCGGAACCCATGCCCCACCATACGGCGCCAGGCCCGCGCCTTCAACCCGCCACGGCTGCCTTGACGCTGGCACCCGGGCGGTCTAGAATTTGCCGCCTTGCTGGAGGGCCTTGTTTTTCCTTCGCGAAGGCTGGCGGAGGGAGGCCGGGCC